>PKTW01000069.1 GCA_002868955.1 Desulfobulbaceae bacterium | reverse complement strand
TGGCAAGACATCTGCAATTTAAGCCCCCTATCACCAACTGCCACATTGTGATATATGCCCAACCGATTTAGCTATATGCCCAAGTCTTCTTTATTAATGTCATTAATAATCAAAGTTTGTTTTCTGGTAATAGACTGTAATCATTAAGAATTGTTTTTTTCTTGAGTGATGGCTCGCATATTGCAAATAATATCCTGATATTACAAAGTTTTTTGTAATTAATGAAAAATCAGACCTGCTGTGAGACAGGGACGCGAAGCTGCTGGATTCATTGAGCCAGCGTTTAGACATATTATTGAACCGGAAATTTTTTCTTCTGGTTGACTCGGGTATTGTTGTTGGCAAAATGTTCTTATGCAAAAATCTTGATTACTTATGAAATTGCCTAAAATTACTAAAATAAGTTCTATAACGAATAAGTATCCCAATATAGATATTTTCGCCTCTCTGCTATTTCTTTCTTTGCTAATAATAGCTCTTTATTGGCGGGTATATGGGTATGATTTTGTCAGTCTTGATGACAGTTTTATCTATAACGCCCCTCAACTGAAGAATGGTTTGAGCATAACAAATATAATCTGGGCTTTTTCAAATGATGTAACAGCTTTATGGATACCCGTTACCTGGATTTCTTTTTTTCTGGATTATGAAATATATGGGATGAATCCTGGAGGTTATCACGTAACAAATGTGATACTTCATATATGCAACACCTTACTTTTATTTTCAATCCTCTATAAAATTACCGGGAAAAAATGGCGGAGTTTTTTTGTTGCCGCTTTATTCTCCTGTCATCCAATCCACGTAGAATCCATAGCCTGGATAACTGAAAGAAAAGATGTGCTCAGTACCTTTTTTCTCATGCTTTTTTTGCACAGTTATCTGAAGTATACCCAAAAAGAAAATATTAAGACGTACCTGATCGCAATGTTTTTCTTCTTTTTGGGTTTGATGTCGAAGCCCATGCTGGTGACTGTTCCAATAGTCATTATTTTATTAGATTATTGGCCATTGGGCCGCTTTGAAAAAACCAGTACCCTGAAAATTATCCTGGAGAAAATACCTTTCCTGAACTTTTCTTTACTGGTGGGCCTTAAAACAATTTTTTCCCAATTAAATGCCGGGGCCCTGGTAAATTTTGAAAGTATCAACATAATTACCAGAATAGAAAATGCCGTAACTTCATATATTGCCTATCTGGTACAGCTGTTGCTGCCAATAAACCTTGCCGTAGTTTACCCATATGAGCAAAGTTTCTCTTTGTTGGAAGTTTTTGTTAACTTTTCGATATTTGTAGCAATTACAGTTTTAATGCTGAAGGTGCATAAGAAACATCCGTATCTGATCGTTGGCTGGCTTTGGTATGTTATCAGTTTAGTACCTGTAATAGGTTTGTTTCAATCTGGTGCCCAATCCCATGCTGACAGATTTGTATATATTCCTTTTATCGGGATATATATAATTTTAGCCTGGGGAGTACCGCATTTCTTACAGGTGTTGAAAACTCCACGAGCAGTTGCCTTTGTCATATTTTTTATGGTCTTGCCGATATTAAGCACCTTGACGTGGTTCCAGGTCAGTCACTGGAGGGACAGCAGTACCCTATATGCTCATACCCTGTCAGTAACGGATAATAATTGGCTCATTGAGAATAATTATGGAATGGTGCTGGAAGAACAAGGAAAGGCAAAAGAGGCTTCCGGACATTTTCAAAAAGCCGTTAACATAAAAGCGGACTTGCCGGACTCTCATTTAAATCTGGCAAATAATCTCTACCGTTTAGGTGAAGTTGCCGAAGCGGAAAGACATTATAAAATCATAATTGAAATGAATACTGATGATGAGGTCACTGCAAAAGCACATAACCGTCTGGCCTTTATTTATCAAACGCAGAGAAAGAGCATTGAGGCAATTAAACATTATGAAGAGGCTTTGCTTATTAAACCCACTGAAGTGAAAGCACTCAATAATCTGGCAATACTATTTGCACAAAAGGGTGATTTTCCCAGTGCAGCTATAAACTTTGAAAGAGCTCTGGAACTTTCCCCTCAAGATGCAGAAACTCTCAACAATTTGGGGTTACTTGCAATAAAAACCGGCAATATCAATAAAGGAATTTTTTATTTTAAAGAAGCATTAAAATATAATCCGGCCTACAAACCTGCGCAAAACAACCTGGCCAGATACATGAACAGCTTTCAGACTAAAAAATAAAATTTAATCTTCTTCTAATATTACCTCTTTTAAATCCAAACTCCTAGCCTGGAATCATTACTGCCTTTATAGTCAACATCTCTCGTTGGGGACGCCAAATTATAGGAGTTAAGCTCAAAAAAAGGCTTAACTCCTTTTTTTTGCTTTGCAAATGACCGGTAAGCCGCAATAACGGGTTTATTCTGTTTCCCTGCACCACTGGTAAGCATTCTGGAACATCTGCAGCCAAGGGGTAACCCTCAGTTCCTTTTTCATCTCTTCCGGGAGCCAGTGGGCCTGCCATTTCAAAAAGGAACGCTCAGGGTGCGGCATCATGGCAAGATGTCGTCCATCATTTGAACAGAGTCCCGCTAAGCCCTCAGGAGAGCCATTTGGATTAAAGGGATATTGCTCGGTCGGCAAGCCTTCATCGTCTACGAATGCCAGGGCGGCTAAACCATCGTTGTTGATCTTTTCGTGAATTGTTGCATCCGGGAACTGAAGGCGTCCTTCGCCGTGCGCCACATGTATACCAAAAGTCAGATTTTCCATGCCCCTGAGCATGATTGCCTTGCTGTTCATTACCTTTACGGTTGACCAGCGGGACTCGAAACGGCCTGATACATTCCTGACAAATCTCGGCTGGCCGGCAGGTTCAATGCCCTGCCATGGCACCCAGCCGAGAAGGGCGAAAAGCTGGCAGCCGTTGCATACGCCCAGGGAAAAAGTATCTGTGCGTGAGTAAAAATCATCAAACTTTTTTTTCAGCCGTTCATTGAAGAGAATTGTCGCCGCCCAACCCTTGGCACTTTCCGGCACATCGGCATAGGAAAACCCTCCCACTGCTGCCAGTCCCCTGAAGCCTTCAAGCCCTACTTTTCCTGCAAGCAGGTCTGTCATGGCAATGTCCCATGGCTCAAACCCGGCAGCATAAAATGCCGATGTCATTTCCCTGTCACTGTTGCTTCCTTCATCTCTTAGGATGGCTACTTTGGGCTTATCGGGACTTTCAAGAACCTCTTGGGATGTTTCCCTGGGGGTAAAGCCTATGAAGTATTGGGGGCCCTGCCGATCATAAATGTTTTGTTTTTCTTCCACCGCGCAATCAGGATTCATTTGCAACCTTTCAAGCTGAAAACTTGTCTCCTCCCAAACCTGGCGAAGCTCTTGCATGCTTTCAGCAAGAACAGGCTCGTTGTTAAATTGTATCTTTATGTGCTTTTCAGAAGTCGTCCGGCCAATAACCGCATACGGTATGGCCCTTTCCGTGAGCAGGCCTTCAACTTCCTGAACCTTTTCCGGCGTGCACTCAACAACCAGGCCCAATTCTTCAGAAAAAAGATGCTCGATAGGACTCCCGGTTCCTCGCACGTCAATATCAAGACCACAGTTGCCCCCAAAAGCCATTTCAAGAAGGGTCGCGATCAAACCTCCGTCGCTTCTGTCGTGCCCGGACAGAATAAACCCTTTTCCGATACACTCCTGCATAACATTAAAGGCTTTTTTCACCAGGTCCGGGTTGTCCATGTCCGGTGAAATATTGCCTATCTGCTTAACGGTTTGGGCCAGAGCTGATCCTCCCAGCCGGTTTTGTCCTTGGCCAAGGTCGACAAATAACAAGACACTATCGCCGGCTCTTTTTAAATCAGGTGTAACAACCCTGGTGATATCCTCCATAGTTGCATAGACGGAAATAACTAATTCCCGTGGTGATTTTACCGTTTCTTCTTCTACGCGGGTGGCCATGGAAAGGCTGTCTTTCCCGCCGTCAACTGCTATGCCCAACGATATCATGGCATCACGCATGGCGCAGGCAGCATCATAGAGCGCCGCCCCCTCCCCGGGTAATTTCGGGGCCCACATCCAGTTGGCAGAGCACTTTACCCCTTCCAGGGTATCAATTTGAGCCCATACCAGGTTGGTCAACGCTTCACCGACTGCCATTCGGGCGCCTGCCTTGGGGTCTACCAGCATTTTTATGGGTTGCTCGCCAATTGCTGTTGCCGCACCACTCAGTCCAAAATGGCTCTGGGCGACAACAGCAACATCAGCAACGGTTGCCTGTAATGGCCCGCAGCATTGCTGTTGGGCAATAAGCCCGGTGACACTCCGGTCAACTTTATTCGTAAGAAAACGCTTGGAACCAACTGAGACAAGACGCAAAACATTATGCAAGGCACCACTTACCGTCAAATTATGCGGCAGTTCCAGGGAGGCGAGTGGTTCTTGCAGCCGCCTGTCATAAAATGTCTTCTGGGGAATGTTGCCAAGAACTTCATGCAACTCAAGGTCTACCGGCGTGGTGTTGTCCTGCCCGTCAGCAACAACAAAACGGCCATCGCCTGTCACTGTGCCCAGAACTTCACAATTTACCTTTTCTCGTTTGCAGATCTCCTTAAATGCTCCGATGTTCTCCGGACGGATCAACAGGCCATTGCGCTCCTGGTATTCTGCCACATAGATTTCAAGGACCGACATGGTGGGATCGCCGACCTTGATTTTTCTGATATCAATCCTGCCCCCGGATTTTTCTACCAGCTCTTTCAGCACATTTCCCGGCCCTCCTGCTCCCTGGTCATGGATAACATCTATGAGAGACTTTTCCCCCATCTCTATACAGGTGCGGATGGCACGATTCATCTTCTGTTCCATTTCCGCATCGCCGCGCTGCACTGCATTAAAGTCAAGGTCCTCTACATTATCTCCCTGCAGCATGCTGGATGCTGCTCCACCGCCAAAACCTACCCTGTAGGCAGGCCCGCCGATCTGGACAATAAACATGTCTTTTTCAGCATCTGCCTTTTCAATATGCCTGTCATCAATCTGCCCGATACCTCCTGTAAACATGATCGGCTTCAGAAACCCCCAGCGCTCACCGTTGGAAAGCCGCATATCAAATGACCTGGTAAACCCCTGGATAATCGGTTCACCAAATTTGTTTCCGTAGTCTGAGGCTCCGTTGCTGGCCTCAATTTCAATTTCGAGACCACTCGCCAGATTGGCGGGACAGGAAAAATCTTTTTCCTCCCAGGGTAAATCATAGCCCGGAATTTGCAGGTTTGCGACGCAGTATGCAGCGGTACCAGCCACTACGAGTCCGCCCCTGCCTGTTCCCTGGATGTCCCTGATCCTGCCGCCTGTCCCTGTTTCAGCCCCGGGAAAGGGAGCGACACCTGTTGGGAAGTTATGGGTTTCAGCAGTAAAAATTATGTGATAGGGCAGATTGCGCTTGATGAAAGGGGAAGGAGTTCCTGGGTTCTCCGGCAGGATGGTGGCAATATCCCGGCCGCGGATGCCGCTGGAGTTGTCCTTAAATGCTATAATACTGTTGGTCCCATTGGCTTCAAGAGTCGACCGTACAATTTCCATAAGAGTCTCGGGTTTTTCCTTGTCATCGATAACATGCTTGCCGCGAAAAAAACCATGGCGTGAATGCTCGCTGTTGGCATTGTTTAAGTCCATGATTTCGACGATGGTCGGATTGCGCCCATGTTTGGCGACGAAGTAGTCATAATAGAAATTTCGATCCCACTCATCCATTGAGATGCCAGGTAGCTCCTGAAGAGCCGCTGCTCCTTTTTCCATCAGAGGAACTTCGAAGACGTCATCAGGGGCAATGCCGGTTTCAAATGTTGAAAGCGGTTCGGGGTAAAGACATTCCGTCATGCGGTCATGATGGCCGGCAATAAACTGTTTCCTGTCAATAAAGTCTTTCACAAGATATCTCCGGGAACGTTCCATGCGGGTAACCTTGTTTAGGCCGGTAGCATGACAGATCGAAACCATGTTTGACGACCAGGCAGTGGCAAAATTCAGCCTGGGACCAAGTTCCACAACATCTGATTCTGCCGTCTGAAAATGTGAGCGCATACTGACTGTTTCCTTTATAAATCCATCTGCAAGAAGAAACTGCAGCCTGGATATTTCCTCATCTGTCAGGGGGGCTGTCGATTCAATATTAAAACAGAATTCCACTTCATCGTTTACCTGCCTGTATAAATGTCTGATATGCATTACGGTCCTCATCTGTTAGTTCTGAAAAAATCTTCGAAAAATATAATGATATTAAGGCGTTGCGATAATCCCGTTTTGAAAGAGCGGCCTCCGATATTTTAAGCGTAAAAGATAGCGCGAGACAGCAAATAGAACAAGGGTCTTTCGGCAGAAAAGCAGTTCTGAAAAAAAAATCTTGGGCGACTCTTCCTCTAGCATAACTCAATGAGTAAAATTCACCCCCTGGAATGTGGGCGTCAACATCCCACTTTTCTCCTTTTGGGCCGCAAATTTTGTTTTTTTATATTGCGTAATTTTATGTATAAATCACGCCGGGCGGTATATGTTTCTTGGGCATCAGAAAGGAATTTCTTCTTGACAATTGGTCTTGTATTCCATAGGTAATGAAGTTATTGTAGATAGAATTTCTCTATATTTAAAAAGATTTAAATTCAAACTCGCCCCGTTAGGTTAACAGCATGTCAATCCCGAAAAAAGACAGTGGTTCAAAAGATGCAAAAGGCCAATCAACAAAAGCTGCAGAGCCGGACATTCTTATAGAGTTATTGGAAGGCAGAGAAGAGGCTACTCTCAACCGTCCCTTTCTGCCTGATGAAAATAAAATTGAGGTAATTTTATCCCGCAACGGCAGGAAAAAAACCTATCCTTTGAGTGAGGTCTGTTGCATCCTGCAAAAAGACGACCCGAACCATCGCAGTACCCTGCACAAAGACCATGACCTCATGGAAATCGAAACCCTTAATGGCTCCCAACACCTTGTAAGGATTGCCAAAGATCAATCATTTGCAGAAGGCTTTTATGGTTCTTTTCTTGATCTGGACAATCCCTACAGGTCTGCTTTTTTTACTCACCCTGGAGTGAAATCAAGCCGCCAGCTCAACTTTCTTGGCACAATACTGGAAGAGCAGGGCATGGTGTCCCGTGAAACTCTGCAGGAAGTTATCCGTGATTACAACAACATAAAGAAAAAAAGGATTGGCGAGACAATCGCCCAGAAACATAACCTGAACCAGGAGGAGATTGAAAAAATCCTGCGCAAGATGCAGAAAGCAGGCAAAATCCCTTCCAGTGCCCGTGTCGGTGATATTCTCATTGCCTCGAAACTTATTACCAAGGAACAACTGGAAGATGCCATTGCCCAGCAGGTCAAAGATAAAAAGAAAAAAATCGGGGCGCTGCTTGTTGAACGCAAGCATATCAATGCAGACCAGCTCCTCTCAGCACTTGCTATCAAATTCCAGCTTGAGTTTGTTAACCTTGAAGATATGGAGCCGACACAAAAGGCTTTAAACGCAATCCCCTCCCCCCTTGTCTCGCAAATGCGGATACTGCCGCTTAAAGACAACGGTGACCACTTATTGGTAGCCACCTCAAAACCTGCCGAGCATCCGGAGCTTGGGGACCTCCTGCGATTTATTACCAACCGCAGGATAAAGTTTGTAGTGGCGCCTACTGCACAAATCAGTGAGGCCATCGACAAATATTACACCAGGGATGAAGAAAAGGTTCAAGACCTCATCGGTAAAATGACCGAAGAGGCCGTTGATGTTGCTGAATCAGCAGACACAGCAGATGTTGATGAAACAGATTCTCAAATCATCAAACTGGTGAATAAAATTCTTGTAGACGCGTATAATAAAGATGCGTCAGACATCCACCTTGAACCGGGGATAGGAAAAGATCCCCTCACCGTGCGCTACCGTGTTGATGGCATATGCCACGTCAGCCATGAAGTCCCCTTCGGTTACAAAAAAGCCCTGCTGTCTCGAATAAAAATTATGTCCAATTTAAATATTACCGAGCGTCGTAAACCCCAGAGCGGCAAGGTAGTAATCCGCTACAAGGATAGAAAAATTGAATACCGGGTGGAAACTACTCCTACAGTTGGCGGTAATGAGGATGCTGTACTGCGTATCTTGACAAAGGCGGAGCCCATGGCGCTTGAACATATAGGCTTTTCGCCCTATGCCCTGAAAAAGTTTAAGGCGGTGCTTGTCCGGCCCGCTGGAATGATCCTGTGTGTTGGTCCTACGGGATCAGGCAAAACCACCACGCTTCATTCTGCCTTGGGTTTTATCAATAAACCGGATCGAAAAATATGGACCGCGGAAGATCCGGTGGAAATCACCCAGAAAGGGTTGCGGCAGGTCCAGGTCAATCCCATGATAGGCTTTACATTCCAGGATGCGCTCCGCTCATTCCTGCGCTCCGACCCTGATGTTATTATGGTTGGCGAGATGCGTGACAGGGAAACTGCCAAGACAGCCATTGAGGCATCCCTTACCGGCCACCTTGTTTTTTCGACTCTCCATACAAATAATGCCCCTGAGACTCTGGTTCGCCTTGTTGAAATGGGAATGGACCCCATAAGTTTTTCCGAGGCACTTTCCATGGTTATTGCCCAGCGACTGGTTCGCCAGCTCTGTTCAAATTGCAAAACGGAATACAAACTCGGCACAGATGAATATAACAAGCTGAAAGAGGCTTATGATCCAGTATGGTTTAAGAAACACGGGATGGATAAAATTTATGAAAAATCCCTCTTTAGAAAAAAAGTGGGGTGTAAAAAATGTTACCAGTTAGGCTACAGGGACAGAAGGGCAATTTTTGAAATGCTGGAAAGCACCGACGATATTAAGCGGGGCATTAAAGATAGGGCATCAACCGAAGAGTTAAAATTGATGGCCCTGCAAAACGGCATGCGCACTTTGCGCATGGATGCAATTGAAAAAATTCTTCTCGGTGTAACTGACCTTAGTGAGGTTTTAAGGGTCTGCTGAGATCTATCCTGAAGCAATAAATTCTGTAATCAGGCCACAATCCTTTCTTCATGCAGCATTTTATCAACGAACCGCAGGACAAAATCGCGCTGTGCCGCTGTCGCATAAGCAATACAGGGACAGTGCAGATTCGTCTGGCTGCGGACCAGCATTTCAAAGCATACCGCCTCAGCTTCAAGCACCACGCCAAAGAAGAAGGGGTTGCAATCCTTATGGGCACGCTGTTCTTGGCCGAGTAAGTCCTGCGGAACCTCAAGCCAGTAGACCCCGTCCACTGGACCGCGCTTCAGGGTCCTTTGCAGATAGCTTTCAATGTTTGCCCTTTCTTCCCTGCTGAGCTCATCAATCTTATACTGTCGCACAGCTCGCCTCCCCTTAAAAACTTTTCTCTGCAACCCCTCTCAGTTTAGGCTGTTTGCGTTTCATACGGGCAGCACAGCTTTTTGTTTGCGCCCCTTTCTCGCTTACTGCCGAAAGGCCAATCGTTGCTTCTTCAATCTTGATATGAGAACTACCCCGCAAGGTTCAAAGGCTGCCTACAGATCAAGAAACGTTTTGTCCTCATTAAGGATGGTGCATCCTTTCTTTTCAATAACAACCATGTTTTCCAAGCGAACCCCACCCCAGCCCGGAAGATAGATACCAGGTTCTACGGTCACAACCATTCCTGCCTGGAGTTTATTGCGCCGCATCCTGTTGAGGGACGGCGATTCGTGCACAGCAAGACCAACGCCATGTCCGAGACCGTGCCCAAAGTTTTTCCCATATCCCTCCCCGGAAAGTACCACCCGAGCCGCCATGTCTGCATCCCGGGCCATGATGCCGGCTTTGATGGTTTTGATGGCAGCACGCTGGGCCTTGCGCACCAATCGTATAATTTTTACAATGCTCTTGTCGGGTTTACCCAGAACAACTGTCCGGGTCATATCAGAACAGTACCCGTCCAGCTTCAAGCCCATGTCAATAATTATTGTCTCCCCTTCGTTAATCACCCTCTCTGTAGGCACTGCGTGTGGCAAGGCTGCGTTCGGGCCGGCAGCAACAATGGTAGGAAATGCCACAGCATCGGCACCGCTATGCATCATGGTTGATTCAATGGCAAGAGCAACCTCTCTTTCTGTTGTGCCCGGTTTTAAATCAGCAAATACCTCCTGAAAAACAGACTCATTCAATAAAACAGATTGTTGGATTTTTTGTATTTCCTCACGGGATTTAATCATCCGCAGTTTCTCAACCATGCCGCTGACCGGTATCATTTCAACCCCCTGCTTTTGTCCCAAATCCATGAGCTTTATAGCGGTACCATGCAGCAAATAATGGCTTTCAAAGGCCAGTCTTCGATGACCGCGCCGCCCCAAAACCATCTTCAATCCTTCCAACAGGCTGCCCCGCAAGAGCAGCACCTCAAAGCCGACTGCCTCCTTCTCGGCCTGGAGCTGATAACGGGAATCGGTTAAGAGAAGAGGGGTTCCGCGCCTGGGAACAAGCAGGACACCGGCGCTTTCGGCAATGGAGAGGTCGGTGGCTGTATAGCCACTGAGATAACGCCTGTTTTCAGGCTGGGTAACCAAAAAGGCATCAGCACCCTTACGTCTTATTGCTGCCTGAATTTTAGCAAGTGATTTCAAATCGTGAAGAATTACTTATTGTTATAATGGCACAAAGTAAATATATGCCTTTGCCCCCAGGCGATAGACCCTGGCGTGCAAATCCCGAATTGCCTCAATAGGGTTAACATTGCCCAGGTTAACCCTATAGCTGAAAGGTTTTTCCAGTTCCAGCATATGGCCGAAACACTCTTTGTCATAGCGTATTTCAGCTCCTTCAGCATACCAGTCTGCCAAACGCTGCTTGATCTTTGGGTAATCTTCCGGCGCGGCCTCTTCTAAATCCAGGTGGATTTCTATTTCCATGTTTTTCGCTGCTCCAATGTACCCAATATCAAAAAGGCTTCCTGATCTTCTACAGGGTAACGGAAAATCTCTGGGCTACCAATTCTTTGTGCTGTTGCAGAACTTGATTGTACTGGCCGTCCAGATCTGCCTTCACCTTGGACCACTCCTCCTGAAACTTGGGATGCATCCTCGGGTCCATCTTCATGCCCAGGCCCTTTTGGCCTGTCTGCTGGGTCAGGGCCTGTTCCATCTGCTGCCTGAAGGCATCTTCCACCTGCTGGTGAATTTCTTTTTTGTGCTGTTGGTAATGCTCCAGAATTCCTTTCATGTCCCTGAACACCGATACCAGGTCGCCGCTTCCCTTTGCCAGCTCTAAAAGACCCTGCATCGCCTTTTCGGCTCTTTGCCCTTCATCATCTCTTGGCAGGGTAATATTTCTTAAAAAAACCTGAACCAAACCTTTTTTAACAAGGGCTGAAACGCCTGTTGCCTCCAGGATACCAGAAAAATCAACCTCCTTTCCCTGGAGATAGTCGGCTGCCATGCGCATGCCTTCTTTCACTCTTTCTTCGCTCTGAATTTCTTCCTGGCTGGCACGGCCCATGGAGGCGGCCCGTTCCATTACTTTTTCAAGTGTGCTTTTTATCTCTGCCATGATGGAACCTTTTTGGGAGAAGCTTTTGCAAACAGTTTACGCCTGAATTCAACGCCTCATTTCTTGTGGTGTGACGTGATTTATACGCTATATTCGGGAAAGAGACAAGAGAGCACCATAAAAATATTCTTTCGCTGCATGCCAGTTAACTTTTAATGTCTGCGCTGGACTAGGAAGATATTTTATCACGAAGTTTTTACCCCTTTTCCTGTGGCACGAAACAGATGTGAAAAAAAAATTTTTACAGTACAGTGCTTCCGTGTAAATCTAACCCCTGGTCAACAAACATCGAATATTTGCATATATCTATAACGCAATTGCTTCTGTTTGAGGAGAATAAATTCAATGGTTCACATAATTGTCCTTGCCACAAGAAATGCAGGCAAAGTAAAAGAGTTTCAACAGCTCTTGGAAGATTTTCCTGTGCAGATAAAAAATCTCAATGATTTTGGCCCTATTCCAGAGGTTGAAGAGGATGGCACGACCTTTGATGAAAATGCCTATAAAAAGGCTTCATTTGCGGCCAAGGTCCTTGGTTTGCCGACTATCGCCGATGACTCCGGGCTTGTGGTTGAGGCCCTTGGCGGGGCCCCTGGTGTAATGTCAGCCCGTTATGCAGGCGAGAATGCCACAGATCAGCAAAACATAAAAAAACTTCTGGGAGAAATGGAGGGGAAAGCCGATCGGGGCGCCGCATTTGAGTGCGTCATATCAATAGCGGTACCATCAGGCCCTGCCTTGACATACGAGGGCCGCTGCGAAGGTGAAATCTCCACGGAACCGAAAGGTGTTTCTGGCTTTGGATATGATCCGGTCTTCTATTTCCCGGAATATGGTAAAACCTTTGCAGAATTAACGAGCGAAGAAAAAAACAAGGTCAGTCACAGAGGAAAAGCACTGGCTCAGGTGGCAGCGGAATTCGATAAAATTCTCGCGTGGCTGGAGGCACGATTGGCGGAGGTCAAGCCTCCAAAGCCTGACCATGCCCAGTTTGAACATAATGACTGGTCTGAAGACAAAATGGTCTAG
>PKTW01000125.1 GCA_002868955.1 Desulfobulbaceae bacterium | reverse complement strand
GAACGTGCGCCGGATTGTGCGTTGCCGTGATGGGGCTGTCGATACTTGCCGGGTGCTCCATGCATGAAAAAGCCAAGCCGGCAAACATTGCCCAGGAATCTGAAAGGAGCAAAGGCCTCGCCGTTGCGCGGCTCGATGATGGCCGGGAAGGATTCATCATCAAGGAAAGTCCTCAAATGGATGAAGCGTCCCGCAGGGACTTCGATCGCGCCGTAGGCCTGCTGGAAGATGGGGAATATATCCAGGCCATCGGCCTTCTGGAAAAAGTCATCGAAAAATCACCGGGCGTAACCGCTCCCTATATCAACATGGCGATTGCCTGCAGGCACATCGGTGAATTGGAGCAGGCCGAGGCGCATCTGAAAACAGCGCTAAGCCTGGCACCCGAGCATCCGGTGGCATGTAACGAATACGGCTTGCTGTATCGCAAAACCGGAAGATTTACCGAGGCCCGGGCGATTTACGAGAAGGCGATTGCGGGTTTTCCGGATTATTACCCGGTGCACAGAAATCTCGGGATCCTCTGTGATCTTTATATGAATGACCCGACATGCGCCCTCGAGCATTACGAAATTTACAGCCGGGCCATGCCGGACGATAAGCAGGTCAAGTTGTGGATTGCGGACCTGCAGATCCGGCTTGGTCACAATTAAGGGGAGGATGACAATGTATCGTAAATTACTCCTGTGTCTGTGTTTGCTCATGCTCTGGGCCGTTGCGGCCGGGGCTCAGGATGTGGACGGTGATAAGGAATCGGCGGCCAAAGCACTGTCCGGCATGTCCATCGTCGGTAACGATGAAGCCCCGAAGGCCCTTTATATCGTGCCCTGGAAAAGTTCGGAAATAGGTAAGGAGACCCGTTTGGATACGATGTTGAATGAGGGCGATGTGCCGGTGGATAAGGATGTATTCAGGCGGCAGCTTGAATTTTATAAAGTCAGTACCGCAAAATAACTTCATTGTCTTGTTTTTTAAAAAAGGAGGAAAATCATGGAAGTCTATTCAGTGGTGGCGTTTTTTCAGAAAGGCGGGTTGTTTATGTACCCGATTTTGCTTGTGTTTACGGTCGGCATGGCCATCGTGTTTGAGCGCTGGATTCAGTTGACCCGTACCCAGAGCGCCAACCAAAAAATGTGGAACCTGCTGCAGCCGGTGCTGGTCAAGGGGGAGTTCGACAGAGCCCGGCAAATTGTCAATAAGGACAAATCAAGCATGGCACAGATGCTGGGAATGGGATTAGCGCGGCAGGGCGCGGTCCGGCGCAGGGAGGACATCGAAATCGCCATGGAAGAGAGTATGATGGAGATCATCCCGCAGTTGGAAAAGCGCACGCCCTATGTAGCGCTGCTCTCGAACATTGCGACGCTGCTGGGACTGCTCGGCACCATCATGGGGCTGATCGAGGCCTTTACCGCGGTCGCCAATGCCAACCCTGCAGAAAAGGCCGATCTGCTTTCAGCCAGTATTTCGGTGGCCATGAACACTACGGCATTCGGCCTGATGTCTGCGATTCCGCTTCTGCTTTTCCACGCCAAGCTGACATCGACCGCAGGTCAGATCGTGGACAACCTGGAAATGGCATCCGTCAAGGCGCTGAATACCATCTCCAATTTTACCAAGCGCCAGTTCGAAAGGAGTGATCATGGCCAGACGACATCATAAAAGAAGAGGAAGGGAAGAAACACCCGGTCTCGATGTCACGACCTTCCTGAATCTTATGGTGGTGCTCATCCCCTTTCTGCTCATAAGTGCCGTTTTTTCACGCATTACTATCATGGAATTGTCCGTTCCGACCAGCAGCGGTGGAGCGGCTCTGAACAAGCCGAATTTCGCTATCGAGGTGATTGTCCGCAAGGCAGGGCTGGAGATAGCCAACGGGTTTTCCGTGGAAGCGGCGATTCCTAAAAAAGACGATCAATACGATATGGACATGCTGTCGCAAATACTCATGCGTCTGAAAGATCGTTACCCGGACAAGAAAGACGCGACGGTTTTGATGGAGCCGGAAATAGAATATGACTATCTGGTTCAGGTCATGGATGTGGTACGTGGCGCCACAGTGCTGGTGGAAGGAAGCGAAGAGGCCGCAGGAATGGTTCTCTTCCCGGACATATCTATAGGAGACGCGCCATGAGAAATAGCAGACGCATGAAACGGATGGGTCGGAACAAGAAAAAGGTCACAGGTCTGAACCTGACACCGCTTATGGATGTTTTTACCATTCTTGTGTTCTTCCTGCTTTTCCACTCATCCAGTGGTGATATTCTGGATACACCCAAGCATATCAAGCTGCCCGATTCCGTGGTCGAAGCCAAGCCAAGGGAAACAGTGGTGATCATGGTCAGTCCTCAGGTGGTAGTGGTTCAGGGCGAAGCCGTGGTCAACACCCCCGAACTTCTTGATGACGGCATTGGTAGGGTTCAGGCAGTAACTGAGCGGCTGGAGCAGCTTGATCGAAATATTATCGGAATAAGCACCAAGGCAGTTGCCGAAAGCAAGGAAATCACCATTCTTGCCGATAAAACGATTCCCTTCAAAGTACTTAAAAAAATAATGTCAACCTGTACGGATTCCGGATACGGAAGGATTTCCCTCGCCGTCATCCAGAAGACCGCAAAAAGCTAGTGGGGATGCCGTGAATACTTCCATGTTAGCAGAGGAATTGGCGCCGCTGAACGCTCAGATCGACAAAGGCCGACAAAAACTTGAAGCGCTTGAAGGTGAAATGCGTCTGATAGGGGCGGAGCTGGAAACATTTTCCGCCGAAAGACAACGATTCGATGCCTTGCGGGACGTCTGCAACGCCCTTGACAAACTGGAGGAACTGGAAGCCGATGCACTCTTCTGGAAAGAGATCCCGAACGTCGAGGCTGGTGCAGAACACCTGGAACAGGTGCGGAACAGCATTTCCCGTTTTGAGCAAAAGATCAGCGGCACCCTGGGAAAAGAAGCATCTCTCCAGGGACAGATCAACCAATGCCGCGACGAACTGGACGCACTTTATGAAGAAGTAAGTGTTGTGTACGACCGTGAAGAGCGGCGAAAAGAAGAGTTCGTTATTGAGCGGGAGATATCCCCTGTTCCATCTCGTACCATGATCATGCCCTGGACGAAGGAGGCGGAGAGCGAAAGGCGTCTGCGCAATGCCGTTCTTGTGGCATTGCTCATATGCTTTGTTTTTGGTGCACCCATACCCCTGATCAAACTTCCGATTCCGGATCGCGAGGTCACCGTGTTAGAGATACCAAAACGTTTGGCAATGCTGGTCAAACCGGAACCGCCAAGGACTGCAGCGATACCGAAGCCGGTACCGAAAAAGGCCTTGGAAGAGCCCAAAAAGAAACAGGAAAAGCCAAAATCCGTCAAGAAAGAACCCAAGCCCAAGCCCAAATCGCAGCAAAAAGCGAATAAAGAGCCGAAAGGCGGAGGGCCCATACCGAAACAGACCAAAGTGGCCGATAGCGGCGGCGGCGCGGCGGCAGCGCGGAAAAAAGCACAAAGCGTCGGTGTTCTGGCATTCAGGGACGCTTTTGAGGATCTGATGAAAGAAACTCCCGTGGCAAAACTCGGCACCGAGGCCAGCCTGAAAAATGACAGCCCGCGCGTAAAAGGCCGGGCTGTACCTCAGCGATCGCTCGTTGCTATACAGGCGGAGGGAGGCACCAGCGGTGGCATCAGCAATGCCGCGGTCAGCCGCAACATCGGCAACGGCAATGCCGACCGGCTTGGTGGTATCGGTATCGGCATCGGGAGCGGCACCGGCAGCGGCAATGGTTTTGCGCGCGTCGAAAGTAGCATCGCAGGCTTAGGAGAATCGTCGCGGCCGCTGAGTGACGGACTTGCTCCGGGTCGTACCGACGAAGAGATCCAGATCGTATTCGATCGGTACAAGGCAACACTGTATCGTATTTACAATAATGAATTGCGCAAGGACCCGACACTGCGCGGCAAGATATTGATGCGAATCACCATCGAACCGGACGGTGGGGTTTCCCTGTGCAAGGCTGAGTCGACCGATCTGGCCTCGCCTGAATTGGTTGAAAAGATTGTCGAGCGCATTAAAAGGTTCAACTTTGGGCCGAAAGAAGACGTGCAAAGAATGACTATCCTGTATCCGATCGATTTTTTGCCCGCTGCATAAAAATGGATCAGGAGATGGTGGCTGTATAAACGATTTGACGATTCAACCATGCAACGAATTTCAGGAGGAAAATCATGGAAGCGTACTCATTGATGGGGTTTTTTCAGAAAGGAGGGTTGTTTATGTACCCGATTCTGCTTGTGTTTGTGACCGGTATGGCGATTACGGCAGAGCGCTGGTATCAGTTGAACCGGACCCGGAACATAAACCGCAACATGTGGAATGTCCTGTACCCCGTACTGGCTAAAGGCGAGTTCGACAAAGCCCGGACGATCATCGCCAAGGATAAATCAGCTATCTCGCAAATGCTTGGAACAGGGCTGGCACGTCTTGGTGCGGTCCGGCGCCGTGAGGATTTTGAAATCGCCATGGAAGAGAGCATGATGGAAATCATTCCGCAGTTGGAAAAGCGCACACCCTATGTGGCGTTACTCTCGAACATCGCCACCCTGCTGGGGCTGCTCGGCACCATCATGGGTCTGATCGAGGCCTTTACCGCGGTCGCCAATGCCAATCCCGCCGAAAAGGCCGACCTGCTGTCCGCCAGTATCTCGGTCGCCATGAATACCACGGCCTTCGGCCTGATGTCTGCAATTCCGCTTCTGCTTTTGCATTCCAAGCTGACATCAACCACTGGCCAAATTGTTGACAGCCTGGAGATGGCATCGGTAAAAGCGCTGAACACTATTTCCGATTTCAACAGGCGTCATTTCGAGAAGGAACCGAAGCTTGCGGATTAAAATGGGCAAATTCCCATCTTATAACCTCCCAAAAAAAGTTTTTCAAAGGATGCAAAACCCAGGCATGGAAGAGCACTGTGGAGTTTGGCAGTAAAGTGCTCAATAAACAATCTGTCAATTTAGAATAAAAGGAGAAAGAAAAAATGAGAAAATACGTAAGGTTATCTGTTGCATTAGTAATGATTTTGTCTGCCATGCTCTTGACGACTTCCTGTGCCAAAAAGGAGATGCAAACCGAGCAGGTATCGACGACCCAACCGGAAATCCAAGAGGTGGCACCGGAGAAATCATCAGGGGAAGTCGAGGAGGCTGCACGGCTTCTTGAGGAAGATCGACTTCTAAAAGAGGCAGCTGCCCTGGAAGCTGCGAGAAAGGCATTTGTCAGCGAAAATGTAAGGTTTGCATACAACAGCTATGATTTGTCGAATCAGGCGCAGCGAATTTTAAACAACAAGGCCGATTATCTGCGTATGAATTCAGGGGTAAAGGTTACGGTTGAAGGATATTGCGATGAACGCGGCACTGAGGCATATAACATTGCCCTAGGAAAACAACGCGCTGAATCGGTCAAAAAATTTCTCGTAGATCAAGGTATCAGCACTGATCGGCTGGTTACAGTCAGTTATGGAGAAAAAAAGCCCATAGCCTTGGGTCACGATGAGGCTTCGTGGGCCAAGAATCGCAGGGCCCAGACTGTGGTCAACCTGAATTCTGATTATCACAAATCAGCTAAGAACTAATGCAAGGCTGAAATCGCGAAATACAAGGCAATGAATTCGCCAACAGGATTAACCGTTTTCCTGCAGGCAGCCGGCTCTGGCGTTTTTTACTGCTGGTTGCCTGCATATACAAGGAGTATTCTTCGCATAATCCCCGGTTGATTTGCTTGAGATCACTATTAAGGAACTTGCTGCTTAGAAAGATATTTATGAAAAGATCACATGTGTTACAGCTGGATATGAAAAAGGTTTTTTACGGGACATTTTTATTCGGCATAACTACAACGTTTATCATGTTGTTTTTAGTGTTGACCTCCGATTTTTTAGCCCGCCATGGCCTGATACATATACTCCTTATACTTGCTGGTTTTATATTGACAATCTGCGCTATGTGGGTGGGCATAAAAGTAATTTTCAAAAGTGATCTGGAGAAAAAAACAACCGATATAATCCTTTTGTTTTTTTCGGGTTTACATGTTCTTTTTATAGGATTAATTTTACTTGTATCAATTTTTTAGAATTTGAGGTGTTTGCAAAATATGAAAATTAACCGGGGATTATCTGCACCAGGCATGCTGAATTTCATTTAATCCTATATGAAGGAAGCGTCTTCCGGTTTTATTGTCATATTGTGCCGGCTAGAATTCAACCGGGCTTATGAGGAGCCCAAACAAGAGAGGAAATATGATTCGTTATATTGCTAAACCACTCAGCCTTTTTTTGATTTTTTCCTTTATGTTATTAGATTTTACCGCCATTACTGCCAAAGCAGGACTTATCGGAACAGAGGCTGTAATTAATACTCTGCAAGGAGAAACATCCCGCTCCCGGATTACAAATTTTTTAGACCGGCAAGATGTACAGAAGTCATTCCTGGAAAAAGGTACTGATCCAATACAGGCGAAAAAAAGAGTAGCCAGTCTTACTGACCAGGAAGTTTCACAGATATGTAAAGTTCTTGATCAACTGCCAGCCGGTGGTGATGGTGTTGGGACTGTGGTTGGCGCTGTCGTTCTCGTTTTTCTTGTCTTGCTTCTTACAGATATTCTTGGTTTAACTCATGTCTTTCCATTCGTAAAACACACTAAATAAATTGGTAAATATTTTTCATCAGGTCAGTAGCTGGGCTATCAGCCTGATATTTATAATTTTTCTTTTTCCTATTTCGGGTTGCAGTTTATGGCAAACAGGCAAGTTGTCATTGCCGCCAGAAAATTTGAAAGAAGTATTTATTCAAGGAGTTCCTTTTTTTACACAGGAAACATATCAGTGCGGTCCTGCTTCGCTGGCAATGGTTTTAAATTGGACTGGTCTTGAATTGACCCCTAATGATTTAACTGTTGATGTTTATACACCAGATCTTAAAGGCAGTCTCCAGTCCTCTCTAATAAGTGCTGCAAGACAGTATGGCAGGCTGGCTTATCCGATACAGGGATTAAATGAATTATTTGCAGAGCTAAATACAGGCCATCCTGTAATTGTCCTCCAGAATCTCGGTCTGAATTGGTATCCGAGATGGCATTATGCGGTTGTAATTGGTTATGCAGATAATGGCAGAACTATCATTCTCCACACCGGGACAAAAAAAGCTGAGCATATTTCGGTAAGAGTATTTGAACACACCTGGTCTCATTCCGATTATTGGGGGTTGCTTGTGTTGCCTGCAGACGAATTACCCGCTACGGCAATTGATGAAAAATATTTGAACTCTGTGGCGGGGTTAGAGCGGGCAAGGCAATTTGAGGCTTCGGTCAGCGGGTATACATCTGCAATTAACCGTTGGCCTAAAAGCTTAGCTGCCTGGATGGGATTGGGTAACAGTTTTTATGCTCAGGGAGATCTCTCTTCAGCGGCGGCTGCTTTCAAACAAGCTTATAAATTACATCCTTCCAATGGAATGCCGTTAAATAACCTCTCACAAGTATTATGGGAGCAGGGCCAAAAAGAACAAGCTCTTCAGGCAATCCGCGATGCCATAGAACTGGGTGGCCCTTTCAAGCCTGCCTTTGAAGAAACATTAGAGGGCTTTCAACAACAAAGGGAATAAGGTATTTAGCAGTTCTGTTTGTAAAGAAACGCTGAATTAAAGTTTGCAAACCATGGAAAATGGAAAACGACAGGCCTTATTAAGGACCTGCCGTTTTATTTTTGTTCCGGATCAATTGTATCAGAACCTCAGTTTTTTAGCGCCCCTTCTTCGATCCACATCTTTATTACCTGATACTCTGTATCTGTCATATCCCAGAAATTACCTCCTCCATGCTGGCTGCCGGTCAGCGGCTTGTTTATAAGGCCACTTCCTTCAGGATAAGTAGTATTCACGACATCGCTCACCCCAATAGCCGATCCAGGCTCTTTTTCATAAGCGGAAAGATCCAGGCCGCCACTATAATCGAAGGTTTCGTCTCCGTAGGTTGTATAGGGCGAGGTGGATTCCGGCGTATGGCATCCCTTACACCTATTTTTCAAAATGGGCAGGACATGCTGCATAAAACTGATATTATTGTCAGGATATGAAGTCAGGGTCTCGAATCTGCCGGAGGTAAGCGCGCCTCGAGTGCCAAGCCGACCATTGTGGTGCATATTGCAACTCATCCTCGGGATAAAAAATGGTGTGGCCCCAACATAGGCAAGAGTAATCATTTTTCTTACGCTTCCATTATATTTAATCCAAGCCTTGTAGCGCCAATTGCGCGGTGTGTCGGGATCGCCACCCAAGGCCGGATCAGGTGCAATGGGCGCATAAGTGAAGAAATTACCCGCTTCATTGGTGGTCATGCTTATAACATTGCCCTCCGCATCCTTCAGGATGATTTCAGCGCCAACCAAAGGCAGACGACCGGCCTTATCCTGATAAATTGTACCGGATTCTGTAAATACAAAATCACTACCTGGTCTGCCCGGGGTATGGCAGATACCACAATCAGCACCCTGGAAATGCAGAGGATTGTCTCCAGCACCAGGAGAAAGCTCGCCATTATCCTTGCCGGGCACATGACCTGTAGGAACCGGCTCCCATTTCTGTCCGTCTGGAGTAAAAGGGTTTTGGCCAAGACTTTTGCCGTTATATACAAAAACAAGCACAAGAAGTATTGGTAACAAAATTACTGTTTTTTTCATGTCTCTCTTCCTTTGTTAATTTTCTTATGGGCAATTGCTGTAATCAAGTGCTGTCTGCCACTTAGGCTCATTCAGCGGCCAGCTGCATGGAGTCACCGGTTGCTGCCTCGAAAAGAAAAGCTTTGCCTTTGTTCTTGTCAGCAAAAGGGGCTCCGGCTAAGAAATAGCCGTTTGTATTTGCGATCAGAGTTTTACTAAACTCTCCGCTCGCGGTATCTGCTGAATATGTTCGAGCGGCCCAGGTTGTATCAAGTTCATCCAATGGTCCCGCGAGAAGTTCTTCGGTATAAAAGAGATAAACCTTGCCGGAAACTTTCACATCTCCATTCGTTCCGCCAGTTGCCCAAGGGGCCCCGACCAGGAGATCAGCCACACCTCCCTTGTTTATATCCCCGGTAACGGTCAGAGAGGCGCCGAATGTATCAGCCTCTGCCCCTCCTACAATTTTAGCGAGCCGACGGGGAAGATCACTTTCATAAAACTCATGCGGAAGGTCAGCTGCACCCTTAAAAATATACACCGAGCCTTTATAGTCTGAAGAGTCGGGGCCAGAACTCCGCCAGTTGCTAATTGCCAGATCGCCGAACCCGTCATTGTTGACATCACCCATAAAAGCCAATGCATCACCGAAGCCATAACCGGAATGCGGACCACCTCCCTGAGATTTGCCAATTATGTGGACATCTGCCGTCTGATCAAGGGCAAGACGGTCAGCAATATCGATTCCGCCGTAATAGATAAGGACTGAATTTTCATGGCCGACGAAGAGGTCGGCAATATTGTCACCATTTATATCCCCGGTGGCAAGAGCGAAGCCCATGCCTCCGTTGATCACATTGCCGCTTATCACAATATCCGGAGTGGCGCCAAGTGTTGCTCCACCGAAAAAGATTGAGACTGTGCCGGACTGATAAACTTCACCGTTTTCATAAATTGCAGATACAATCACATCGCTTTTCCCGTCATTATTCAGATCGCCACCGGCAACACGATAGCCAAATTTATCAAGTGGAAGATTGCCGCGGAGCCTTGCCAGAAGAACAGGCATGTCCTGGCCACCCCTGTAAATGTAAGCGGCGCCGCTTAAAGGTGCTTCTCCAACAGCGTGTAAAGCGCCGACCGCAAAATCATCATAGCCGTCTCCGTCCACATCACCTACATTGGCAAAGGAAAAACCCAGATTTTCGCCTTCCTCTTCACCGGTAATCTCCCAGATACGCGAGGTGGAATAGCCATTGGGACTGTTATAATAAGCCAGGACAGCACCCTTGGTTGGTGATGCACTGGCATCGGGAGCACCTACCACTAAATCCTGTAAGCCATCACCGTCAAGATCAACAAACCCTCCCGAATACCCTAATTTGCCTGATGTAAGATCGATCTCCCCTGTGCTTTGCGGAGATGACGACCCGCTGTTACAACTCTGCAGCAAAAAGACTGCCAGGATTAATAATATTGCTTTTGCGATTTTCATATAGCACTTCCTCCTGCGCTCTATTTGTTGAGATATTGACATGTATTGTATTTCAATAACAAATACTCCCAAGCCTCTCGGTGTTCAAAATTCTGTACGTGCTTCAATTGTCATATAGCAGCGACACGCAAATCCGTATCTGCCACAAAGTGGCAAGTTCAAGGTGATTTATAAACAAGTCGGTGGGAATTGAAAATATGGCAAATTGTCGCACCCAGTAAATTTAGCATAGGTGCAATGTAATGAGGGGAAACTGAAAATTACATTCCCGTAGAATATTATTTTTTCTTGTTGCCAGTTTATGTTATTAGGATCAATTATAGTATAAACAAATTATACGGGAAGGATTGGAGAATACATATGTACACCTTGAAAAGCGGCGTCTGTCACAGGGCAGGCGCGGTGCGTAACACCAGGGTCTGAGATTACTTGGTTGCAAGTTACATCGTAGCTGAGTTGTCCAACAAAGGATGGGCTTTTTTGCGGGTATGGACAGGGCAGAAAAAGTGACGCATAGTGAAATGAGATTTGGGTGGAGGATAGTATCAAAAGGCGTATAGTAACAGTTCTATGTGTTTGTCTGTTGGTTTTTGGTTGCATAAAGACTCCTGCAGCTGAAGAGCTTACCTGGCAAATAAGGGGTTTTGTTTACTTTGTAAACCCCAGTTTGAAGCATATCTTTTCTATAGGTGATGCGGTCACCTACACATTCACTTTTGAAACAGACACGATTGATTCTGCGCCCTCCACTTCTTCTCGGGGGGCATACAAAGATGCTATCATAGATTCTGAAATTATTGTCGGCACTTACAAAGCAACTTTAAAAAATTATACGATTGAAACTAAAGACAATTTTAATTCCGGGTATGATTTAATTACCTTAAGCGGCAGTTCTGCAAACACAGTTCTCAACGGAAGCAATTTAGTTGGAGCGGATGGCAAAATTTACAGTTTTGATGGGATTTTTGGTTACTTTATGGACCGAGACCGTATCATGTTGACCTCAGATTCTCTTCCTGCTGATGCAAGGGAGATCATGTCTCATGCCGATAAAGAAATATTTAATGTTCAATGGGTGTGGGGCGTATATGGTAGGGGGAGTGTGGCTGTTAATAACATACAACTCACTGACATTACCTGTGGGGTAACGGATACAGATGATGACGGTTATAAGGATTTGTGTGACAATTGCCCCAATAAGCCCAATGCTGATCAAGCAGATAGTGATTACGATGGAGTGGGTGATGCCTGCGATGTTTGCCCTGATACTGCTGATGATCAGTATGATTCTGATTCTGATGGGGTTGGTGAGCCATGCGATAACTGCCCGACAGTTTTCAATCCAGACCAGATTGATTATGATGAAGATGGTATTGGTAATGTATGTGATAAAGATGTTGGTGGAGATGGCAGCAAAGACCCATCAGCAGTGGAGCCAAGTAAAGAAGGCCCGGCACAGACCTGCTATGACGGCATAGACAATGATGGCGATGGTGCCGTTGATTGTGTTGATGCAGGCTGTTCAAAGAACATGGTATGCAGATTGGTGTTTAACAAAAAATATAAGTAGCAAAGGAAGGCAGGGGCACCCTGTTTTTTGTTTTAATAGGGTTTCGATATATATAGCTCTTGCCGAAACAAAAAGAAATGTCTAACAGCATGATGAAGATCAATCCGTTCCATAACCCCATTGCCACCCATCTTTATAAAGAGTAGCCCCAGCTGCAACACCTAACAAGTAGATGCCTCTTTGGGGGCAGATTTATAAAGGGTCTCTCAACAATTTCATTCCAAATAAATTCCACGTGAAAAAGTATACATGCTGTATTGTATTTCATGCATATAGGTAACTCTTTAATTATTATAAGAATAATTATCATTTTCAATCGTTCTTCGCTGGCAAACTGTATGGAATACCATTCATAAATAGAGGTTAACCCACGAACCACGTCCCCGCATTTTTTGTTTTTTCTTCATAATAACATATAGTTATGGAAATTTTGCCAGATTGGCATCCTTCTTGCTCCTATATGCGGAAGTCAAGTGTTGCCGGACGCAGCAAACGCTCCATTTGAACTTTTTGCAATCAGTAACCTGTTGGATGGAAGAATTTTTTTGGCGTCCTAAAGCTCTCTGATCAATTTCAATCAATAGGAGGTTAAAAATTTTTGTAATTTGAAGAAACATTGAAAAGAGATGTAAATCGAGCAACAGAAAAATAACATTAAATCTATTAATTCAAGGAGACTATTTATCAATGAAGAACAAAATTTTAATTTTCGTTTTTATGGCTGTAGGCGCAGTGATGTTATCAACCACAAACGGTTTTTCGAAAGGTAGTTATGGGACGGCTGTGAATACGGCATGCCCCCCAGCAGATCCGCCTTATACCGGTGAATGTCTTTTATGCCATATTGAAAGCGACAAAAACGTCTATACAGATGCAATGGATG
>PKTW01000166.1 GCA_002868955.1 Desulfobulbaceae bacterium | reverse complement strand
GATCAATATTTAAATGCCGGGCAGGTTGAGATTATGAAAATAATAGTTTAACAGGAATTTCTCTTTTTCAACCCCAATCAGACAAAATCCCCTTTCATTTCAATAAATTAGCCTGCAGAAACCTGTAGGCCCCTTTATCTTTTCCGAATATTTTCCAATTTTGTTTCATTATTTTCAGCAATTATGCATTTTTTTCTTGACATTGTGAGCCCCTACTAATTAAATATGGACATGGCGCACATACACAAGAAGATGAAAAAGGGGCGACCCTACTATTACGTCAGGGAGACCGCCCGGGTGGACGGTAAGCCCAGGGTGGTCAACCAGGTATACCTCGGCAGTCCGGAACGGTTGCTGGAGATGGCTACTTTTACCGGCAATATCGAACGACTGCAGGTCCAGGAATATGGCTCCCTGCTGCTTGCCGATCTCATTGAAAAGGAGATCGGCTTTGCCGGAATTGTCGATGAAGTTGTCGGCCGGGACGAGAAGAAAACCGTTCCCAGTATAGGGGAATACTTTTTGTACGCCGTCTACAACCGAATGATCGATGCCCGCTCCAAGCGTGCCTTGCCTGAATGGTATAAAAATACCGCTATCCAGCATATCCGGCCTGTCCGGGCCGAGTCCCTCTCCTCCCGGCATTACTGGCGTATGTGGGAGCGGATAGACGAGAACGGACTGCGGCAGGTCGCGGAGAAACTGTTCAGCAAACTGGCCGCGTACCGAAAAATTTCCTCCGAATGTTTTCTGTTTGATACCACCAACTACTATACGTACATGGCGAGCGACAGTGAATCAGAGCTGGCCAGGCGGGGCAAAAACAAGGAGGGAAAAAACTGGCTGCGCCAGGTCGGGGTGGCCTTGCTGGTTTCCCGTGACGAAAAGCTCCCCCTCTATTATCAGGAATACGAGGGCAACCGCCATGACTCCAAACTGTTTTTCAATATCCTGGACAGCGTCGTCGCCGCCATGCGCAACCGGGTCGGCACGCAGGCCGGCCTGACCATAGTCCTGGACAAGGGAATGAACTCCGAGGATAATATGGCGATCCTGGATAGCTATAATGACATCCATTTCATCACCACGTATTCCACGTATTATGCGGAAGAACTGATTCAGGTGAAGGCGGATCGCTTCCGGGTTGTGGAAACGGAAAAGAACCGGCGCCTGGCCGAGCTTGGCCGGGAAGACGACCGTTTGTCCGCCTGGCGGACCACCGGCGAGTATTGGGGCCGGAAGCGGACAGTTGTCGTGACCTACAACCCCCTTACCGCAACCAAGCAGCGTTACAATTTCGAGAAAAAGCTGCTGCGGATCCAGGACAGCCTGTTCGTGATGCAGGACAATGTTCGTCGGCAGAAACCGCACTGGCGCAGCAAAGAACAAGTACAGCTACGATATGAGGAAGTATGCGCCCAGCTGCATCTGCCCGATGATCTCTACACAGTCGAGCTCTCTCAGGACCAGACCCGACTGCACATGAATTTTCGGAAAAATCATTACCGGATCAACCGCTACATCGATCGCTTTGGTAAAAATATCCTGATCACGGACAACATGGACTGGCCCACCGATGACATTGTCCGGGCGAGCCTGGACAGGTATATCGTTGAGGAAGCCTTCCGGCAGAGCAAGGATGATGATCTGGTCAGCCTGATGCCGCTTCGGCATTGGACAGACAGCAAGATCAGGTGTCATATCCTGACCTGCATCGTTGCGCTGGCCTATTTGAGGATACTCCAGATCCGGTTGGCGGAAGCAGGAGTTGCGATTACTGCCAGCAAGGCCATGGACAGCATGCGCACTCTGCATTCCTGTCTGGTGTGGCAGCCCAGGAAAAGAAACCCGCAGCGTCTTATCGAGGAGCCGGACAAACTGCAGGCACAAATCCTGAAGGCTTTCGGTTTGAAAATCAAGGGTGGGGTCTTACAGGATGCCTGATGTTTATTCTATTGATTTTATTCTATTTTCTCCCTGAAAATATAGAGGTGCGGGGAAATTCCTGTCAAAAGGATACATTTTATTTAGTTTTCTTGAAGTAATGGGTAGCACGGTAACTGTGCCGGCATACCTGTTATTGATATTATTTGAAACAACAAGAACTGGACGGGTTTTAGATATTTCATTACCG
>PKTW01000131.1 GCA_002868955.1 Desulfobulbaceae bacterium | reverse complement strand
AGGCGGCAGTTCTGGGCATTGTTGTCGGTGTGCTTGGACTCTTAATCAGCCCTTTCCAGTTTGCCATGAACCTTGAGGAGGACACCGGAGTGGGACTGCTGTTCAAGCTCAGGGGACCCAGAAAACCGCCCGCTGATGTTGTGGTGGTGAGCATAGACAAGCAGTCGTCTGACAGGCTCGATCTCAACAACAACCCGGATAAGTGGCCACGTTCTCTCCATGCACAGCTGACCGAAAACCTGACAAGGGAAGGCGCCCGTGTCGTGGCCTTTGATGTACATTTTATTGAACCGAAAAATGCTGAGGATGACAACCTGTTCGCCCAGTCCCTTCAAAATGCGCAAAACGTCATTCTCACTGAACCCCTGGTGCCTAAGGAATTGCCGACATCGGAAAACGGTGCGGCAGTTGCCGGCTTTCACAACATTGTCAAGATTGTCAAGCCTTTTGACCTGCTTGCTGATGCAGCCCTTGCCACCGCCCCTTTCACCCTGCCGCGAATCCCATTCAAGGTGAATCGCTACTGGACCTTCCAAACCAGTGCCGGGGACTCGCCGACTGTGCCGGTGGTTGCATTCCAGCTTTCAACTCTTGAGTATTATGATGAACTTATCAAACTTTTGGAAAAGTTCAGCCCTGATCAGGTAGACAAGCTGCCGTCTGACAGGGAAGCCCTGGCCTCAAGCAGCATAAAGCGGGTGATCCGCGAAATTCATGAGATTTTTCAGGCTGACCCGCGGCTTGAACTGAAACTGCTTGCAGAGCTGGAAACTGCGAAACAAACAGCATCAGATCCAGATGCCTATGACGCGCTGTCAGGTCTTGTCAAGATGTATGGCGGGCCCACAAGCCGCTATATCAATTATTATGGCCCACCCCGCACCATAAAGACCATCCCCTATTACCAGGCCCTGCAAATCCGGGACGGCAAATATGAAGAGAGGCCGATGGATCTCAACGGCAAGGCCGTTTTCGTCGGGCTTTCGGAAATACTGCTGGCTGACAGGAAAGATAGCTTCTATACCGTGTATTCAACGGCAGACGGTATTTTTGTCAGCGGCGTGGAGATCATGGCCAGCGTCTTTGCCAACATCAGTGATGATCAGCCGATACAGCCAATCGGCTTAAAGTCCAATATTCTGCTTGTTCTTCTCTGGGGTATCCTGCTCGGTATTGCCTGCCGTATATCGAGCATGAAGATAGGCGCCCTGAATGCAATCGGTTTAAGTGTTTTTTATCTTGCAGCCGCTGTCTATATGTTTAAAGCCAAAAACGTATGGTACCCATTGGTTATCCCCCTGTTCTTCCAGGCACCACTGGCCTATCTTGGTGCGGCAGCCATAGAACATGGCAGTCTTTTTAAGGAGGTTTTGAGTAAGCTGCGCATGGAAAGGGACCTTTCTGTTGCCCGGGATATCCAGATGAGCATGATGCCGGAATCCTGCCCGACGATTGAAGGGTATCAGATTGCTGCCAGTTCAACCCCGGCACGGGAGGTAAGCGGCGATTTTTTCGATTTTATTGATATTGATGATAGTAACATAGGATTTGTCATTGCTGATGTTACCGGCAAAAGTGTTTCCGGTGCCCTGGTCATGACTGCGGCAAAAAGTGTCTTCCGTCTGCTCTCAGAGGAAAAGCTGTCGGTGGGTGAAATCATGAAACGGGCCAATAAGCAGATAAAAAAAGACATCACCAGGGCAAAGGGTATGTTTGTAGCCCTGCTGTACGCGGTATTGAACAAGGATGAGAAAAGACTGGGCATGTGCAGTGCCGGGCAGACCCAACCCATTCTTCTCTCGGCTAAAACAGGTGAGGCAAAGCTGATCGAAACAGAAGGTGATGCATTCCCCCTTGGTATCATAGATGATGCAGATTACCAGGAAACAATGCTGCAATTGGATTCCGGCGATCTGGCCATTTTTTACACGGATGGGGTTGTGGAGGCCATGAACAAGAAGGGAAAAATGTATGGCTTTGACCGCTTTCTTGAAGTAATAAAGGGGAACAGTGGCCTGGATGCCGACATATTTCTGGAGAAATTAATTAACGACATAAACAGCTTTGTCGGCAAAGCAGAGCAGCATGATGATCTCACAATTGTGGTGATAAAGGTTGACTGATCGTGTACATAGAAAACTGCTGAACCGGTCAGCACTGTTGTTATACTACAGTGAGAAAAAAGACTGATGCAAGGAACCATCTCAAGACAGATATAAAATATTGGCAGTATAGCCATAAACTTCAATAGGGAAGATATTCATGGAACAACTACTTGAATTGCATTTGCCCAATATTCTTGGGGCAGAAAAAGAGGCGATTAAAAAAGCTGTCATTATTGCTGAGAAGCTGGGCTTCGCCAGGGACCGGATTGAGGACCTGAAGACAGCACTTGCCGAAGCATGTATCAATGCAATAGAGCATGGCAACAAGTTTGATCAAAACAAGAAAGTCAGGGTTACACTCGCAGCAAATAATAAATCTCTAGAGGTAATCGTGCACGATGAGGGTGAGGGTATTGACCCGAAAAAAATCCCCACAAAAAGGGTCCGCGATGACGGCTTTCCCTGTCGACGGGGCTATGGCGTATTCCTTATGAGCAACCTGATGAATGAGTTTTACTTTGAAAAAAATCCAGGCAAGGGAAATAACGTCAAAATGCTGATGCATCTCAACGGATAACAGGAGTATGCAGAGCTTTAATTTATATAGTTATAACTTGGCAGGAACTGCTAATCGGAGGTTTTAAGAATGAGTAAGGATATTAAAGTTTCAACAAGTCACAAGGGTGATATCGCGGTCATCAGCATCCAGGGAGATGTCACAGCAGTGACCGGGGAGGTCATCGGCAATGCTTACGGGAGCAACGATATTTTAAATTCCCCCAAAATATTGCTGCAATTCGACAAGGACTGCTACATAAACAGCGGCGGCCTTGCATCCCTGATCGATATCGCCTCGGAAGGAAGAAAAAAACAGCAGAAAATTCATGCGTATGGCCTGTCTGACCATTTCCAGAAAATTTTCCACATGGTCGGCTTAACACGATGTATCCCGATTTTCACCTCGGAAGAAGCGGCAATGAAAGATTTTTAAGGTAATTTTAAAAATTGAAATATATTTACCAGAGTTATTCCTGACGGTAATATGCAGTGAACATGCTGACAATAATTAAAAAGAGGAGGACAAGATGTATTTCTCTCGCATAGTTATGGGGACAATAGAGCCCGACAAGCATGAGGAGGCTTTTACCATATTCACGGACAACATAATTCCTGCCGCCAGGGAACAAGAAGGGTTCAGGGGAGCCAATCTTTTCAGCAACCCGCAGAACGGCAAATTCATATCTACAACCATCTGGAAAACAGAAGAAGATATGATTGCAAGTGACGAAAACGGGTATCTTAATGGACAGTTGGATAAAGTTGTTAAACTAATGACTGGACCTCCGGTAATTGAGCATTACATCGTCCATTATTAATCAATAGCTCCTTGCACGACACGCCGACTGGAACAAAATAAATTTGTTTTTTCATCACACCTCCCTGTATTACGAAAAACACTTTTTCCAAAAGTATCGCTAGTTCATATATATAGAGCCTATATATTATAATAATTTTAGGTTTATGGATTGGTCCGCGGTTTGATTGAACTTTTCTGATGAGCAAAATCGAGAAATTCCCAATTTAAGCCAAACCGTCAACTATAGGGCGTGATTCGTAAATCATTCGGGAATTGTTCAGGTGTCCACCGGATATAAGAATATTCTATTTTGGGTTTTCCACAATTTGCTTTGGGCTCAAAAAAAAGGAGGACCGGTTTTCGGCCCTCCTTTTTTTGTACTTGGGATGGTGTGGTCTTTTTTACTCAGGTGAGATTCCCATCTCTTTTTCTTTTGCTGCGACTGCCAGCCTGGTTTTGATGGCAGTATCAGGGATAAGGCTCATGGAGTCAATGCCGCATTCAACCAGGAAGGTGGCAAACTCAGGGAAATCAGACGGCCCCTGGCCGCAGATGCCGATTTTCCTGCCGCGGCGTTTGGCAGTTTTAATAACCATGCGGATCATTTCCTTCACCGCATCATCTCGTTCGTCAGCGATACCGGCGATAATGCCGGAGTCGCGATCAAGTCCATAGGTCAACTGCGTGAGGTCATTTGAGCCGATGGAAAATCCGTCAAAGATGTCCGCAAAGGCGTCGGCAGAGATAACGTTACTTGGAATTTCGCACATTACATAGAGCTCCAGGCCATTCTCGCCCTGTACCAGACCGCAATCTCTCATAACCTCGATTACTTTCCTGCCTTCATCAGGGGTTCTGCAGAAAGGTACCATGAGCTTGATGTTATTGAGGCCCATGACGTTTCGAGCCTTCAGGAGACCCTGGCACTCAAGTTCAAAGGCCGGTCGGTATTTCGGATCGTAATATCGGGAAGCTCCGCGCCAGCCGATCATTGGATTTTCCTCCTCTGGCTCGTATAAGGTACCGCCAACCAGGTTGGCATACTCGTTGCTTTTGAAGTCTGATAAGCGAACGATGACATCATTCGGGTAAAAACCGGCAGCGATACGGCCAACTCCTTCGGCAACCTTGTCAATGAAAAACTGCTTTTTGTCGGCATAGGCTCCGGTCGTCTCGTCGATCTTCTTGACGATTTTTTGCTTTTCCGGGTCATCTGATTTTTTCAGCTCTTCGTAATTATACAGGGCCAAGGGATGGAGGCCGATATGGGAGTTGATGATGAACTCCTCGCGGGCCAGGCCCACACCATCATTGGGAATTTGGCACTCGGTGAAAGCCTTCTCAGGAATAGCCAGGTTCATCATGATCTTGGTCTTGGTTTTCGGCAGTTCGCCAAGGTCAACCTTCTCGATCTCAAAATCAAGGAGACCGTCATAGATATAGCCGGTTTCACCCTCTGCTGAAGAAACTGTAATTTCCTGTCCAGACTTGATGATTTTGGAACCGTCACCGGTACCAATAACACAGGGGATGCCAAGCTCGCGGGAGATGATGGCTGCATGACATGTCCGGCCGCCGCGGTTGGTGACAATAGCGCCGGCAATCTTCATGATCGGCTCCCAGTCCGGGTCGGTCATGTCGGTGACTAGGACCTGGCCCTTCTTGAAGCCATGAATGCCTTCCACATCTTGGATGACATTGGCAACGCCCTGGCCGATCTTGGTGCCGACCGCCAACCCTTCAACAAGAACCTTGCCGGTTTCTTTGAGCTTGTATGTTTCCATTACGCCAGCCGATGTCTGGGAGTGTACGGTCTCGGGCCTGGCCTGTACAATAAAAAGTTCGCCGGTACCAACTTTAATACCGTCACCATCTTTGGCCCATTCAATATCCATGGCTTTGCCGTAATGATCTTCTATAATACAGGCCCATTCAGCCAGCTTAAGGATTTCGTCGTCACTGATTACGTAGCTGCCGCGCTCTTCCGGGGTAGTCTCAACGGTTTTTACAGGTTCGGCAGTACCCGGATCATTGTCGTAAATCATTTTTATTTCCTTGGAGCCGACCCTTTTGCCGACGATGGGTCGTTTGCCCTGCTTCAGCGTTGTCTTGAAGACATAGTATTCGTCTGGGTTTACAGCACCCTGCACTACGGTTTCACCCAGGCCCCAGGCCCCTGTCAGAAATACCGCATCCTTAAAGCCGCTTTCCGTGTCAATGGAGAAAATAACACCAGAAGAGGCCTTGTCTGAACGGGCCATTTTTTGGACAACAATGGAGAGGTATACGTCAAACTGTCCAAAACCCTTGTCGTGCCGGTAGGAGATGGCGCGATTGGTGAAAAGACTGGCAAAACATTTTTTGCAGGCATCGATCAATGCATCATAGCCCCTGATATTCAGATATGTTTCCTGCTGGCCGGCAAAGGAGGCATCAGGAAGGTCCTCTGCAGTAGCGGAGGAACGAACAGCGACATCCACATCACTGCCGTATTCAGCTTCCATTTTTTTATAGGATTCGATAATGGCTTGGCGCAGGTCATCGGGGAATTCTGCATTGCGGATGATATTCCTTACCTTTTCACCACGCGCCTGGAGATTATGCAGGTCGTGGGTGTCAAGGCCTGCAAGGGCGTCTTTAATGGCATCTTCAATGCCTGCCTCCTTGAGTAGGTACTGGTAGGCATAGGCGGTAATGGCAAAGCCGTGCGGGATTGCCACTCCCTTTGAAGTGAGCTTCTGGTACATTTCACCGAGTGAGGCATTCTTGCCGCCAACTAGAGGCACATCTTCAATTCCTATGTCTTCAAACCAAATGATCAAGGCGTTATCGTGTTTTCCCATTTTTTTCTCCTGAGCCAAAGTATTACGTGAAAATATTACGTTCTGAAACCCGCCACACAATTGGGCGGAACGTCAACCGAAGGACATTCTTATAGTAAATCTGAAAGAAACGTTCAAGTATTGTTCCCCCTTTTTATATCTTAGTAAAGCTTTTTTTGTATTTGGAGCACGACAAGGGACCACTTTGTGTTGCTCAAAGAAAAATCACTTTTAAAAATATCAATAATCTGCCAAAAGTAAATAACATCTGTCTAACATATAGAAACTCTTGGAGGAAAAAACAATGGCTGGGGCAGGGGAGATGGAGACACTGGCAGCAGAATATATTCAGAAGGGTGACCATGGAGGCAGTGACTATTTCGGCCTCATAAAAGAACTGGTTAAACGCAGAAACAGGTTTGCAAGGGCTGAGCGTGAATACGCAATATGGCAGGAAGAAATTGATAGGATTTATGAACTGGTCCGGGACGAAATACTGACCAACCAGGCCAGGCCGAGGACACCTGTAAAGTTCGGAACCTCAGGCTGGCGCGGTATAATAGGCAAGGATCTGTTTATCAAGTCGGTACGCCAGGTGACCCAGGCAATCATTGCGGTATACCAGGAGGTCGCGTCTGATGCTGAACTGGCAAAAGCTCTGGGTGTGGAGACATTCTCTGAAGCACAAATCCGTGGATGTGTGATTGGGTTTGATAACCGGTTTGGCGGAGAACTGCTGGCCCAGGGTGTCGTTGATGTACTGGTTGCAAACGGCATAAGTGTAAATTATGCAGGTGAGTCAACTACCGGGGTTCTTTCAGCAGCGCTCCTGGGACTTGATGCTGCCTTTTCCATAAATCTTACACCCAGCCACAACCCCCTTGAATATGGCGGATACAAGTTCAACGGCTCTGACGGTGGGCCGGCCTCCTCATTAATCACCGGCCTTATTACAGAAAAGGCCCGGAAAATAATAGATCAGGATTTACCAATCGCTGTATCGCGGGAGCGGAGAGGCGTAAGGGAATGTGACTCGCTAGAGGCATGGATAAGTATGGTGCGCAGGAACAGTGAGCGCCATGGCCTTGATTATGATGCCATTATATCAGGCTTTGCCCAAGATCGAGAGGTCGTCCTGGCCGTGGATTGTGTGCATGGCGCAAGCAGGCTGCACATCAGGAAGTTGATTACAGGAGGCCAGCAAGGAGTTCCACAGGACAGGCTCATTATACTCCGGGGGGGAAATGATCCTACCTTTGGAGGTGTGGCCCCTGAACCATCCTCGACCAATATGAAGCCGGTCATGCAGCTTCTTGCGGCACGGAAGGAACCTTTAAAACTTGGCGCTGTTATTGATCCCGATGGAGACAGGATAAGGATGACCGATGGTACAGTGGAAATTGATATGAACCTCTTTGGTGCCATGGCATATCACTTTCTGCATGAACATAAAGGCTTGCGGGGCATGGTGGCTAAAACAGTTGCAACCAGCAATTTTGCCAACAAACTGGCAGAAGACTTCGGAGAGGAGGTTTTTGAATCCCGGGTGGGTTTCAAAGAGTTCAAACCCGTGATCGGCAAGGCCCTTGTCTACTTTGAAGAATCAGACGGCATTAGTGTAATAGGCCATACCCCGGAGAAGGACGCATATATAGGAATGCTGCTTGGGCTTGATATGGTTATGACACTCCGTAAAAACCTGGGAGAGTATCTGCGTGAGATTCAGGAAAAACACGGGTATTACTATCCGGCCAAGGATGGCGTGATTGTTTGCAGCCAGGGAAAGGACTTGCTGGCAAAATTATCTCTGCTTGAACAATATGCCGCCGGAACTGTTATCAGGGTAGGGGAGGAAGAGAGAACAATTGCAAAAATAATTGACATTGACGGCAGGAAGATGGTTTTGGATGACGGCAGCTGGCTTATGATACGACCATCTGGGACAGAACCCAAGGTCAGATTTTACGTGGAGGCCCGGGACAAAGAAAAACAGGCTGCCTTATTCGTGGCAGCGAAGGCAATGCTGGCTGAAATAGGCCTGCTGGAATAAAATTGAATATTTGAAAAATTGAAGAATGAATAATTTGGGCAGAATATTTTCAGTTAGTCAATCAACAGCAATTTCGTGCGTTGATAATTTTCAATTTTCAATTTTTAAAATCTTCAATCTCAGTAATGATTACTGGTTGATTTTTGCATGTCAAAAAATTAAGGTGAGCAGTCAAGCATTAACCGCCCATTTATTTATGATAAGTTAACTGTCTGCCCTGTTATTTCTGGCCATGGGTATGGTATGCAGACGTTTTCATGGGTGCTTCCAATATCATTTTTCAATTTCAGGAGTATTAGATTGCTATGTGGAATTACACAGACAAGGTTAAAGATCATTTTTTAAATCCCCGGAATGTAGGGGACATCGAAGATGCAAGCGGCAAAGGCGAGGTCGGTTCTCTGGCCTGCGGAGACGCACTTACCTTAACTTTCAAACTCGATGCTGACGGCAGGATTGAAGATGCAAAATTCAAAACATTCGGGTGTGCCAGTGCCATTGCCTCCTCATCTGCTTTGACAGAGATGATAAAGGGGTTAACCATTGCAGAGGCTGAAAATATTACCAATGAAGATATTGCCGAGTATCTGGGTGGTTTGCCCAAGGAAAAGATGCATTGTTCGGTAATGGGCCGGGAGGCCCTGGAAGCCGCCATTGCCAATTATCGCGGCGTGCCCATCCCAATGGCCCAGGGTGAGGTTGTCTGCGAGTGCTTTGGCGTCACCGACCTTGAGATCAGGAGAGCAATCCAGGAAAGTGACCTGAAGACAGTTGAAGAGGTTACAAACTTTACCAAGGCAGGTGGGGGCTGTGGCAATTGCCATGAGCGCATTGAGGAGCTGATCCGCGAGGTTCGCAAAGAAACCAGGGAGGAGGCCAGGGCCGAGGGTGTTCCCAAGAAATTGACCAATATACAGAAAATCAAAATGATTGAGGATGTGCTTGAAAGGGAGATACGGCCGGCATTGCGCAAGGATGGCGGTGATATTGAGCTCATCGATGTTGATGGGGATTTTGTCATGGTTTCGCTACGCGGGGCTTGCGTCAGCTGCATCGCTTCCCAGACCACGCTGAAGGAATACGTTGAGAAGAAATTGCGTGAACAGGTCATTGATACCCTTATCGTTGAGGAGGTGAAAAAATGAGCAGCAACGTGGTCTATATGGATAACAATGCTACGACCAGGGTGGCTCCGGAAGTGCTAGAAGCCATGTTGCCTTATTTTTCAGACCTGTATGGCAACCCGTCAAGCATGCATACCTTTGGCGGCCAGGTGGGAAAGGCCCTTAAAGATGCCAGGGAGCAAATTGCCAATCTAATCGGCGCTTCCCCCGATGAAATAATTTTTACAAGCTGCGGTACCGAGAGCGATTCAACGGCAATTTTTTCCGCCCTGCAGGCATTTCCGGAAAAAAGACACATTGTCACGACCAGGGTAGAACACCCGGCAATCAAGAATCTCTGCGAAAACATAGACAATCTTACAGGTCACAAGCATAAGGTGACCCTGTTACCGGTAGACCGCGAGGGCATGCTTGACCTGCAACGCTATGAAGAAAGCCTGACAGATGACACGGCGATTGTAAGTGTCATGTGGGCAAACAATGAAACGGGCGTTATTTTTCCTGTAGCGCAGATGGCAGAAATTGCCAAAAACAGGGGAATACTTTTTCACACCGATGCCGTCCAGGCCGTGGGCAAGATCCCGATAGATTTAAATGATTATACGGCAATCGATTTTCTCTCCATATCGGGACATAAGGTGCATGCCTCAAAAGGTATCGGGGTTCTTTATGTCCGCCGCGCTACTCCCTTTGCCCCCTTTCTTATCGGCGGGCACCAGGAGCATGGCCGGCGGGGCGGCACTGAAAATGTTGCTTCCATAATAGGACTTGGTAAAGCCTGTGAATTGGCAGGGAACCGCTTGGAAGATGAAAATACACGGGTAAAGAGCATGCGCGATAAACTGGAGCAGGGATTGTTGGAGAAAATACCTCACGCCATGCTTAACGGCCACAAAACGGAACGTTTGCCGAACACGACAAGCGTTAGTTTTGAATTCGTTGAAGGAGAAGCAATTCTGCTCCACCTGGACAGGTTCGGCATCTGTGCTTCCTCCGGGTCTGCCTGTACATCTGGGTCTCTTGAGCCATCCCATGTCCTGCGCGCCATGGGGGTGCCTTTCACTGCTGCGCATGGTTCAATCCGTTTCAGCTTAAGTGTTTACAATATCGAGGATGAGATTGACTTTATCCTTGAAAAAATGCCGCCGATCATTGAAAATCTCCGCGAACTGTCCCCCTTCTGGAAAGGGAATCACCCGGGTATGGTTGGCGGAAGTCAATGCAAATGCAGCTGTTAATTGTTCAATCCTCACCTATGGGAACCAGATGAAAGTTATTGCACCGTATTGTGAAATTCTTGAAGATTTGGATAAACAAAGCCTGTCGATACGTATTGAAGCCTGCGGTCGCATCTGCTACAAGAGCGAAGATAAAATAACGCCGGAATCGGCTGAACCCTTTATTCGTAACATAATAAAGCATGGCCATAATTCAGTCACCGAAATGGCGGTTCTAACCTTGAAGGTTCTTTATGATACTGAATCCATAGCCAACCAGTTTTTTAACCTGATGCCGAAGTTTTTGCTGGTGGATAGAATTGCTAAAAAGGAACTTCTCATATCCGGAAGCATCAGGGCATTCAGGGAGCTTTACAAGGAAAATCCTAAAGTGAAAATGGTTAAGGCTGTTGCACAGTATCTCGGCAGCTGTCACCCACTCTTTTATGAAGACCTGCTTCCGGAAAGGGGTTTAATGAAGCAGGAAGGGGTGCATGTGGAAAAAGTCCCCCTTAAAACAGTAGATGCTTTACCTGCAGGTCTTCTTGCAAAACACCGCCATGTAGCCGTTCTTTTTGTGGTCAATCGTGCCATAACCCATGAGATTGTCAGGCACCGGCCGGTATCCTATCTGCAGGAGAGCCAGAGATACTGCAGGTACAGCCAGGACAAGTTCGGCAGTGAGGTTACCTTTATCAAGCCCATGTTTTTTAAAGAGGGCAGCGCAGAATACAGCTTATGGGAAAAAGCGATGCTGGATACTGAGAAAATTTATCTTAAACTGCTGGAGACCTCCTCACCACAGGCAGCCAGGACCGTTTTGCCGAACTCCTGTAAAACTGAATTGATAACTTTTGCCAATCTTCTTGAATGGCTTCATATCTTCAAATTACGCACGTCAAAAGGGGCTGAGCCTTCCATGCGGGAGGTCATGATCCCGCTGCTTCATAAGTTTCAAAAAAAATATCCATCCATTTTTGACGCAATCCAGACAGAGATATAGGTATTTCTACTTGCTTTTTTGTTTAACTTGTTGTTATTACTTTGATGCCGAGTTTTCTGCGCACAGAGAATTCGAACATCAAAGTTGCTAAGGTTTGGTCTATAGGAGCTCTATAAATCTTTGAGAAATTAAGGAGGGAATGAAATGGCTTACAACGCGGTGGAAATGGCAGACTGGCAGATATCAGAGGCTGCTGAAAAAAATATGCCCACTCCTGAGGAATGGACAGAGAAGCTTGGGCTCCAGAAGGAAGAAGTGCTGCCCATGGGTAGATTGGCCAAGCTTGATTTTCTGAAAATCATCGACCGGCTTAAGGATAAACCTGACGGGAAATACATCGAGGTTACCGCTATTACTCCGACGCCTTTGGGTGAAGGGAAGAGCACCACCTCCTGCGGCTTGATGGAAGGTATGGGCAAACGTGGCGTCAATGTTGGCGGCGCCCTGCGTCAGCCATCAGGCGGCCCAACCATGAATGTTAAAGGGACGGCGGCAGGTGGTGGAAACTCTCTGCTGATCCCGATGACAGAGTTTTCCCTGGGCCTTACCGGTGATATCAATGACATCATGAACGCCCATAACCTGGCAATGGTGGCCATGACCTCACGCATGCAGCATGAGCGGAATTATAACGACGAGCAGCTGGCAAGGCTCACCGGTATGCGTCGGCTTGATATTGATCCCACCCGGGTGGAGATGGGCTGGATCATTGATTTCTGCGCCCAGGCCCTCAGGAATATCGTCATTGGTCTTGGCGGCCGCTATGACGGCTTTACCATGCAGTCGAAATTCGGCATTGCCGTGGGTTCCGAGTTAATGGCAATCCTGGCTGTGGCCACGGACCTGGCCGACCTGAAAGAACGGATCAATGACATCACCGTGGCCTTTGACAAGAGCGGCAAGCCTGTGACCTGCCGTGACCTGGAAGTAGGCAATGCCATGGCCGCATTCATGCGCAACACCATCAATCCAACCCTGATGTGTACCGCTGAGTACAATCCCTGTCTGGTCCACGCCGGTCCCTTTGCCAATATCGCCGTAGGCCAGTCCTCGATCATCGCCGACCGGGTCGCTCTGAAACTCTTTGATTACAATATCACTGAGTCCGGTTTTGCCGCTGATATCGGATTTGAGAAATTCTGGAACGTCAAGTGCCGTTTTTCCGGCCTCAAGCCCCATGT
>PKTW01000090.1 GCA_002868955.1 Desulfobulbaceae bacterium | reverse complement strand
TTTCTCACCCATTACAACGGCGGCATCGGGCCCTCGGAAGCAGGAATAATGAAGTCCGTGCGTTATGTTGCCATTGTGGCGGTGGGCGGCATGGCTAATCTCTGGGGCGCGCTTATCATGGGCATAGTCCTGAATTTCCTCTCCCTGCGCGGGGTATTCGGCTCCTATGATGATGCAGTTTTTGGGGTTATCCTGATTATTATCATGCTTTTTGCTCCGGAAGGGATATTAAAAATCAATCCATGGCAGAAGATAAAATCACTGTTCACTCTCTTTATGGCACAGAAAAATGAGGAGTCAGCAGAAAATTGAGCAGATGTTTGAAAGCAAGTATCAAGATGTACATCTTTGAAATTAACAGCGGCAAAGCTTGCAAGGAACTATAATCCGTGGCTCTTCTTGAAATACAAAATCTGAACCGCCGTTTTGGTGGCCTGCAGGCGGTGAACAATGTCAGCTTCATCGTGGAGCAGGGCATGATAAAGGCGGTTATAGGACCGAACGGGGCCGGCAAAACAACGCTCTTTAACCTGATTGCCGGTAATCTTCAGGCAAACTCCGGGACTATTTTTTTCAACGAAACGAAGATAAACGGTCGAAAACCATATCAGATTGCCAGGCTTGGTCTGTCGAGGACCTATCAGAATATAAAGCTTTTTCACGGGATGACCGCCCTTGAAAATGTCATGGTAGGGCGGCATGTCAGGAGCAGGGCCGGATTTATGGCCGGCATGCTGAACCTGCCGTGGACATGGCCCGAGGAAAGAAAGATCAGGGAGAAAGCCATGGAGTATCTTGACCTTCTTGGTGTGGCCGACTGCGCTGATACAGAGATCAGTAATCTTTCGTTTGGTCAGCAGCGCGGTGTGGAATTTGCCCGGGCCCTGGCCACTGAGCCGACGCTGCTTCTCCTGGATGAACCGGCCGCCGGTCTGAATATCTATGAGACAGTGGAAATTGGCCGTCTTATTTCAAAGATAAGGGAAAGCGGCATAACGATCCTGCTTGTTGAACATGATATGTCCCTGGTCATGGACATCTCTGATGAGATCGTGGTGCTGAGCTTTGGCGAGAAGATAGCGGAGGACCTGCCCCACAACATCCAGCAGAACGAGGAGGTCATACGGATCTACCTAGGGGACGAGGGTTAGAAATTGAAAATTGAAGATTTAAGATTGAAAAGTAAAGACTTTGTAGCTGATAATCTCTCCTATATACAATGTTAAAGATTAGAAACTTAGAGGCAGGATACGGCAAACTGCGGGTGCTGAAACGCATCTCAATGCATGTTGACCCGGGCGAGATTGTCACCATCATAGGGGCAAACGGCGCCGGTAAAACCACCCTGCTGCATACAATTACCGGGCTTGTAAAAGTAAATTCCGGAGAGATTCTTTTCCGCGATTGGAATCTGTGTAAGATCGCACCGGAAAAAATTGTTGCGGCAGGCTGTTCACTTGTCCCTGAAGGCAGGCAGGTGTTTTCCACCATGACGGTCCAGGAAAATTTGATTTTAGGCGGATACGTCCTGGCAAAAAAGGAGAAGGGCGGTATAGAGCAGGAAATTAAGAGGGTGTATGAACTGTTCCCTGTATTAAAGGAACGGGAAAAGCAGTTGGCCGGAACTCTTTCAGGTGGTGAGCAACAGATGCTTGCCATGGGTAGGGCTTTGATGGCAAAACCCTCGCTTATTATGATGGATGAGCCCTCTACCGGCCTGGCGCCGCTCATTGTCAAAAGTATTTTTCAGGTAATTTTACGACTGCGGGAAGAGGGTAACACTGTTCTGCTGGTTGAGCAGAATGCTAAAGCAGCCCTGGGTATTGCCGACCGGGGCTATGTTTTGGAGACCGGCAAAATCATTCTTCAGGGGGTATCTGAAGACCTGCTGCAGAATCGTGATGTGCAGAGGGCCTATTTAGGTCGAGAAACTGATTGAAAGAAAGAGTGACTAACGTGTGAAGTGGCTAAAGTGAGCTAAAGTGAAATAATAAAATATCCTTTGGGGATTTTTGAGAGTTTTGAAGAAGGAGATTTTCAGGGCAGGAGTGAAAAAAAATTACAGCCACATTCGGAGTGATAGCTGTTTAAAAACTTTAGGCACTTTAGCTCACTTTAGGCACTTTAGCTCACTTTAGGCACTTTATAACTCAGTAGGAATTACAAAATTTGTGAAATACAGGTTGTGATATTAAAACTGTAACGGAGATACGGCATGAAGTACTGGGAAGAAAACAGGGAATGCATGAGCAGGGAAGATCTCGAGCAGTTGCAGCTTGAGAGGCTGCAGTCAACCATATACCGGGTGGCCACGCATGTTCCATTCTACCGGAGCAGGTTTAAGGAGATAAACCTTGATCCGGACGGCTTCCGGTCTCTTACTGAATTAAGCAGCCTGCCGTTTACCTTCAAGGATGACCTGCGCCAGAATTATCCCTACGGCCTTTTTGCCGTGCCGCTCAGGGACGTTGTCAGGATTCATTCTTCATCCGGGACGACAGGAATGGCGACAGTTGTGGGCTACACCCGTAATGATATCAAGAACTGGTCCAATCTGGTTGCCCGGGTTCTTACAGCAGCGGGCGTTACCAAGGATGATGTCATCCAGATTGCTTTCGGCTACGGCCTGTTTACCGGCGGTTTTGGCCTCCACTACGGGGCAGAAAGGATCGGGGCCTCGGTAATCCCTATTTCCAGCGGCAATACAAAGCGCCAGATCCAGATCATGCAGGACTTCAAAACCACTGCCCTGGTCTGCACACCCAGCTATGCCCTGATGATTGCCGACACCATGCTGGAGATGGGAGTCAATATTAATGCTCTTTCCCTGAAATGGGGACTGTTCGGAGCTGAACCCTGGTCTGAAGCAATGCGCACGGAGATAAATAACAAGCTCAATATAACTGCAACTGATAACTATGGATTAAGTGAAGTAATGGGGCCCGGGGTAGCCGGAGAATGCCTGGAATGTAAGGGGCTGCACATTAACGAAGACCATTTTCTGGTCGAAATTATCAACCCCGGCACCCTGCAGCCGGTTCAACCTGGAGAGGTTGGGGAGTTGGTCATTACAACTCTGACCAAGGAAGCCTTTCCGGTTATCCGCTATAGAACACGTGACCTGACACGACTGATAACCGAACCCTGTGCCTGCGGCAGGACAAATTACCGGATGACCAGGATCCTGGGACGCACCGATGATATGCTTATCATAAAAGGGGTTAATGTGTTCCCCACCCAGATCGAGAATGTGCTCTTTGAAATAGAAGGCACGGAACCTCATTACCGTATCGTGGTCGAACGCGAGAATCACCAGGACAAGGCAACTGTTCTCGTTGAGGTTGTTGAGTCCATTTTCTTTGACGAAATGAAGAAACAGAGACATCTGGTGGATAAAATAAAGAAAAGGCTGGCCTCTGAACTTGGTGTTTCCGTTGATGTGAAACTGGTGGAAGAGAAAACCCTCGAACGGTTCGAGGGCAAGGGGCAGCGGGTTATTGATAAACGAGAACTATAGGGTATTTTAAAAATTGCCCTTTCGCTCTCATTCAGTGTTGTCGGGCTTTTCAAAATGCTCATGTACGTTTAGTGCACTGCGCTTTTTCAAAACCCTCCGCCTTGCCTGAAAGCGAAATTTCAAATTTTTAGAAATACCCTATTGTTGTATTATGTTAACCAGAGAGTGATTTTCTTCTTTGCGGAAGTTTCTGCTAAGATTTCAGGATCTTGCCAAGGTCCTTAGCCTTGTCGACCTCCTCTTTCAGGCTATTTACTTCTTTAACGCCGGGCACATTGTCCTCGACCAGGTTTTTCCCGGCACCTTCAACATCTTTTAAGCCTTTTTTGAATGAACTGATACCCTTTCCGAGGCCGGCTCCTATCTCAGGGAGTTTTTTGCCGCCAAAGACCAGAAAGGCAATGCCGAGTATTACGATAAGTTCAGGGGTTCCGAGGCCAAACATAAATTACTCCTTGCTGTCAGAATCTAAAAAAAACATTGAAGCTGCAAACCGTGAATTGCCCGCATACCGTCCGCATCACCCTGCAGGTGATGCCGACAAACATAAATTACTCCTTGTTATATGAAATATGAAGCGTTACTGCGCTGCGTCATTAACTTTCAAGGCTATTCGTCTTCTTTCGCCTCTTCAATTTTTTCTTTTTCTTCGTCTTTCGTGGCCTTCTTGAAATTCTTGATGCCCTTGCCCAGCCCACTGCCAATTTCCGGGAGTTTTCCTGCGCCAAAGATAATAACAATGATTACCAGGATAATGATAAGTTCAGGCATGCCGAGTCCGAACATGAAGCTACCTCGCGAGTTTTAAATTATATGGAGCGGCAAGAAAAAATTCCACAAGAGTAATTTAAGCCGAAATTGTTACCAGCCTGACCACTGCCGAACCATAATCTTCTCTTTTTACTCCTTTCCGCCTTTCCATGCAAATCAATTTATCCTGATCCTGCAGATAAAGATACCTGCCGCTTACCAGAAGATCCGCTTTATATACAGAATGGCTCATTGCTTCTCTGATACCATAATAGGCTAAAAGTGTTCAGGCCAATATATATACATATAACGGCATGACTTCATTGACAATTATTTGCATAATTTGTTGCAAGTGAAGTTTCCTGTCTCTGGTTTCGGTTATTCTATACCTAAAGTAACTTGAAGATGCCCATGTGGTGTTGCCACCGGGACATGGGCAGGAATGTGTGTGCCGATCATGTTCAAAGTAGCTAAGTATTGGATCGGCTTCGCTTGCGGGATAATTCGGGCAACAGCGCTAGAGAAATTCTACAACTTCGGTTATCAGCTTCTGCAAACTCGGTTTAATTTCACCTGCGGCCCTGATAACATCATCCAGCAGGATGGGGGCAAAGTTGTCCGGGTCATTGACATTGGCAACAGCTGATAGCCCCAGGACCCGCATGGCGGCATGCCGGGCCACAATGACCTCCGGCACTGATGACATGCCAACTGCATCCGCTCCGGCAGCACGCAGGAACCTGGTTTCAGCCGGAGTTTCCAGGCTGGGTCCCGGTATGGCCACGTAGATTCCGGTGGTGACATTGGTCATGTGCAGTTTTTCAGCGCACTGCAGCGTTGCATCTATAAGCTTTTTGTCATAGGGTTCAGAGAGATCCGGGAAGCGGGGGCCCCAGTCATCGATATTAGCTCCCCGCAGGGGGTTTTCTCCGATGAAGTTAAGATGGTCACGGATTACCATAATGGTGCCGGGGCGATAATTGGGATCAAGACCACCGGCAGCATTTGTGACCACAAGCGTATCTGCTCCGAGCAGGGACAGGGTTCTGAGCGGGAAGGTGAGTTCCCTGGTTGAATAGCCCTCGTAATAATGAAAACGCCCCTGCAGTAAAGCCACATCCCTGTTACGCAATGTACCGAAAATAAGATTGCCCTTATGGTCTGGCACAGTTGAACGGGGGAAATGCGGGATCTCTGCATAGGGCAGCAGGGTGTCAACCTTGATGGCGTCAATAAGACCGCCGAGGCCGGTGCCGAGAATGATAACAACAGCCGGGGGTGTCTTTATTTTGCCCTGCAGGAAGCTGACAGCCACTTCGATCTTTTTTTTGTAGACATTCATGTCTATCATTTATGCAATACCGGAAGGGGCAAAAGATTTTCTTTGGTGTGTTTTATCCTTATAAAAGGGCGTGGCGGGCAATATAATCCTGTACTGTTTTAACATCAGGATCTAATACCTCGCACCTGCTTTCCTTGTCCTCAAGCCCTACCAGCTCAGGCGGGGTCTCAGGTGGTTTGCCAATTGCCTTTGTAACCACTGCACCGAACTTGGCCGGGTGGGCAGTGGCAAGGCAGACAACGGGTACGGATGCAGAAGCGCATGCCTGGGCCGCATTTACTCCAACTGCAGTATGGGGATCGAGAAGATAATTATGCGTACTGTAAAATGTTCTGATTGTGTCCATGGTTTCCGCCTCAGTTACACTTTTTGAGACAAAATCCTGCTGAATAGTGCGCAGGAGATTGTCATCAAAGCGAAGTTTGCCGCTTTGCGAAAATCCTTCAATATCGTTCCTTGTCCTGTTCGCATCACAATCGTACAGATAATAAAGGTAGCGCTCAAAATTACTCGCCACCTGGATGTCCATGGATGGACTGCTGGTGGCCACGACCTCGGAAACGGAATAATCCCCACGGGTGACGAAACGGGTAAGCAGGTTATTTTCATTGGTTGCCAGGATGAGTTTTCGGATTGCCCCCTGCGGCAGAAGGTTTCTGGCAATATACCCTGCGAAGATATCCCCGAAATTTCCGGTGGGTACGGAAAAGTCGATGGACTCCTCGCCGGTTTCAGCCGTTACTTTGAACCAGGCATAAACGTAGTAAACGACCTGGGCCAGAATACGGGCCCAGTTTATGGAATTGACTGCCCCCAGGTGGTATCTGTCTTTGAAGGGGATATCATTGAAAATTGCTTTGACAATGGCCTGGCCGTCGTCAAAAGTGCCCCTGATGGCTAGGTTGAAGACATTCGGATCAAGAACGGTTGTCATCTGGAGTTCCTGGATGGGACTCACCCTTTTATGGGGGTGCAGGATAAAGATATTGATGCGTTTTTTGCCACGCACTCCGTATATGGCTGCGGAGCCTGTATCCCCGGAAGTAGCACCAATTATGTTCATCTTGCTCCCGGTTTCTTCCAGGATATATTCAAAGACATTGCCGAGAAATTGCAAAGCTACATCCTTGAAGGCCAGGGTAGGTCCATGAAAAAGTTCCAGGATAAAGATATCACCCTTTTTGACTAACGGGGTAATTTCTGGATGACTGAATGTTGCATAGGACCGGGTAATGATTTTGTCGAGGTGGTCAGTAGTGATGTCGGTAATAAATAAACGGAAGATTTCCGCAGCCAACTGCTGGAAGGAATGTCCTTGCCAACGGCGCAGAGATTTCGGAGCCACCGTGGGCAAAATCTCTGGCAGCAGGAGCCCGCCGTCCCTGGCCAGGCCCATCATCACCGCATCCTTAAACGATATCGGAGAGATCCCCCCCCTGGTACTTATATAGTGCATGATTTTTCGCTGTATGGTGAAATTAAACGGGCCCAGGCTCCATTCTGTAATGCGTGCGACAGGGTTATGGTCTTTGTTTAGCAGAATATGCTCTTAAAAAGCAAGCACAAGCATCGTGGCAAGCGTGTACGTTTCAATCAGGGTAAGATCAGGCTTCTGCCCGTCATTTCATGGGGGATGGGCAGATTTTGCAGGCTGAGAATGGTTGGGGCGATATCACGTAGAGAGCCGCCCTGGCGCAATTTTGCGTTTTTGTATTGTTCACTTATCAGGATGAATGGTACCGGATTGGAGGAATGGGCCGTGATCGGGCACTGTGTCTGCAGGTCACACATGGTTTCCGCTTTACCGTGGTCAGCGGTGATAACAACAATTCCGCCTTTTTCACTAAATTTATCCACAATTTTCCCAAGGCAGGTATCCACTACTTCACAGGCCTTGACCGCAGCCTCCATTATACCGCTGTGGCCAACCATGTCTCCATTGGCAAAATTTATGACAATGAAAGAATAGGATTCACTGTCCATACGGCGCAGGAGTTCTTCGGTCACAAGTTAAGCACTCATCTCCGGTTTCAGGTCGTAGGTCGCCACATCTTTTGGCGAGGGGACCAGGACACGGTCTTCCAGCGGGAATGGTTCCTCCCTCCCGCCATTGAAAAAATAGGTGACGTGGGCATATTTTTCCGTTTCAGCAATACGAAGCTGTTTGAAACCGTAAACGCTGATCTCCTCTGCCAGAATATGGTCCATGCTTACAGGGGGAAAAACAACAGGCAGGTTAAAATGTCTGTCGTAGCGGGTGAAAGTAACGAAGTCAGCCAAAGCCGGTCGGTAATTTAGGGGAAATTCATCCCACTTTTCATCAGTAAAGACGCGGGTCAGCTCGCGGATACGGTCGGCCCTGAAATTAAACATCAGGACAACATCATCATCCTTGACAGTCGCAACTGGATCGCCACTCTCGCCAAGCAGGACAATAGGTTTAATAAATTCATCGGTTTCACCCCGGTGATAGGCGTCTTTCACTGCCTGAACCGGATCGCGCCCCGGTACGCCCTGGCCCTGGACAATAGCCTGCCAGGCAACCCTGACCCTTTCCCAGCGCGTATCGCGGTCCATGGCATAGAAGCGGCCTGAAATGGTTGCCAGGCGACCTGTGCCGATCCAGACCAGCTCATGCTGCAGCTGGCTTATAAAGTCAAGGCCGCTGGTTGGAGGTGTATCCCTTCCATCCATGAAGGCATGTATATAGACCTCGGTAAGTCCCCGGTCGGCAGCCATTTTGAGCAGCGCCAGCAGATGGTTCATATGGCTGTGGACACCACCATCTGAAATAAGACCCATAAGATGCACGGCGGACTTTTTCCCTACCGCCGTGGCAAATGTGTTCTTCAGAACATCATTATCAAAGAAATCACCGGTTTCAATGGCAAGGTTGATACGTGTAAAGTCCTGGTAAACTATGCGTCCCGCGCCAATGTTAAGGTGTCCTACTTCAGAATTGCCCATCTGGCCTTCAGGCAAACCGACAGCCCCGTTATGGGACAGCAAGGTTGTATATGGGTAACTGCTTTGCCAGCGGTCCATATTCGGAGTATCGGCCACATAAATGGCATTGGCCTCCGTCAGTGGGCCCGCTCCCCAGCCATCAAGGATAGCCAGTAATATGGGTGTTGGAGTTTTCATTATAGAGCCGCAGGCGAATCATCCAGGGAAATTCGGGGTGCATCATGCCAAAGCCCCTCAATATCGAAGAACTTTCTTGTCTCAGAGTAAAAGATATGTACCACAACATCACTATAATCAAGCAGAACCCATGTTCCCTCATTGAGACCCTCTGCACTGGAGGTCGAAAGTTTCTTGCTCCGCAGATCGACCTCGATTGCCTCGGCAAGACCTTGAACATGCCGGGTTGAACGGCCGCTCATGATGACAAAAAAATCAGCAAAGGAACAGAGCTTCCTGACATCAAGAATGACAGGGTTTTCAGCTTTTTTATCTATTGCTGCCTGGGCACATAGCCTGGCAAGTTCCTTGCTGCTTTTTTTGCGATACTTTTTCTTCACCTGCTGCATGGGTTTTCAGTAGTATAGATTAAGTTTGGGTATGTGAAAAAAAATACTCTCTATATAAAATATGGTCATGCCAGAGGCTCTGAATAACCACATTCGTTATCAATGCACTGCAGAAAAGTCCCATTTTTCGTCTTTTTTTCGAGAAGAAACGGTTTAGCACAGCGTGGACATTTTTGGGGCACAGGACGGTCCCAGGAGGCAAATTTGCATTCTGGAAACCTGTTGCAGCTGAAGAAAACTTTCCCCTTTTTTGAAACTTTCTGGACAAGTTCGCCATTGCAGTTTTCTTCCGGGCACTTGACCCCGGTTGTCTGGGCCCGGATGTGCTTGCATTCAGGGTAGCCTGAACAGGCCAGGAATTCTCCAAAACGCCCTTGTTTGAAAACCATGGGCCTGCCGCACTTTTCACACGTCTCTCCGGAATCTACAGGCTCTTCTTTTTCTATGGGAATGATTGTGCCGTTCTCGTCTTTCTTGAAATTCTGAGTATACTTGCAGGTCGGGTAATTTTCACAGGCCAGAAATTCTCCGGTTTTGCCCCACTTGATAACCAGTTTGCCGTCACAGAGTTTGCATTTAATATCTGTGGGAATGCCCTGTTTTTTTACCGACTTCATTTCCTGCCTGGCAGCAGAAAGTGTTTTTTCAAATGGGGTGTAAAAGGCTTGCAGCAGATTGACCCAATTGCTGGACCCTTCTTCAACCTTATCCAGATTTTCTTCCATGGATGCCGTGAACTCTATATCCAGTATATTGGGAAAATGGGCCACCAGCAAATCATTGACAAGTTTTCCAAGGTCAGTCGGCATAAATTTTCTCTGTTGCTGCATGACATATTCCTTGTCCTGGATGGTGGAGATAATCGCGGCATAGGTGCTGGGACGGCCCACGCCACTCTCTTCCAGGGCCTTGACCAGGGTCGCTTCAGTATAGCGCGGCGGGGGCTGGGTAAAATTCTGTTTCGGGTCAACAGTCAGGACCTTGACTGTTTCGCCGCGCACCACATCGGGAATGATCGTGCTACCCTTGTCTGTCTCCTCCTGTTTGCCATTGGTCTCACCGTTCTCTTCACGGGATTCAACATAGAGGGTCATAAAACCCTTGAAGCGCAGAATAGCGCCCTGGGCCTTGAGCAGGTATTTATCCGCCGTAATGGAAATGGTGGTTTGGTCATAAATGGCAGGGCACATCTGCGATGCAACAAATCGTTTCCAGATGAGGGCATAAAGGTTCAGTAATCCCTTCTCAAGATAGGGGGCAACCTTTTCAGGCGTCAGGGTGACATCGGTTGGACGTATAGCCTCATGGGCATCCTGAGAAGCCTTTGAGCTTTTATAGAAAATCGGTTTTGGCGGTAGAAGATCCTGGCCGTAATCCTTTTGAATAAAGGCGCGCACTTCGGTAAGGGCCTCGTTATTGACGCGGGTTGAATCCGTACGCATGTATGTAATCAATCCTACAGGCCCCTTAGCACCCAGCTCGATTCCTTCGTAAAGCTTCTGGGCCAGCCCCATGGTCCTTTTAGCCGGGAAGCGTAATTTCCTGTTGGCGTCCTGCTGCAGGGTGCTGGTAATAAACGGCGGGCTGGGATAACGTTTGCGCTCTTTCTTGTCAACTGCAGTTACGCTATGTTCAGCTTTCTGCAGGATTGCAACAATCGTTTTTGCCTGTTCTTCGTTCTCCACCTTGACTTTGCGGCCGGAGATCTTGTCGAGTTTGGCGATAAAAGGGGGCGGAATTTTCCCTTGCAGCTTGACACTGATAGTCCAGTATTCCTCAGGCCGGAATTTATCTATTTGACTTTCCCGGTCGCATATCATCCTTACGGCAACCGATTGTACCCTGCCGGCAGAAAGGCCCCTTCTTACCTTTTCCCAGAGGAGAGGGGAAATCTGGTAGCCCACCAGCCTGTCCAGAATACGGCGGGCCTGCTGGGCCTGAAATTTATTCTGGTTGATGCTGGTGGCATTATCAATGGCTGTGCGAATAGCTTTCTGGGTCAGTTCATGGAACAGGGCTCTGTGGATGGGCTTGCCTGCAGATTTTAAAATATGGGCAATGTGCCAGGCAATGGCTTCTCCCTCACGATCAGGGTCTGGCGCCAGATAGATCTCATCAGCCTTGGCAGCGGCCTTTTTCAGATCGGAGATAATTTTGCCTTTGCCCTTGATTGTCACATACTGGGGGGCGAAGTCCTTCTTTATTTCAACGCCCAGCTTGCTTACCGGCAGGTCCCGGATGTGGCCGACAGAAGCCCTGACATCATAATCCTTGCCAAGGTATTTTTTCAGGGTCCGCGCTTTTGCTGGCGATTCAACTATTATGAGAGATTTCGACATTATTTTGTGCTCACTTCATTAAAAGGGATTAGCGCATATTATACATTTTCTAATTTTTGCTGGCGCAGTAAATAAATGAATACCCCGGCCTTAAAATGTGCAAGAGGCTATCATATAAGGGGAAGGAAATTCAAGGTACTTTATTTCCGGCACTATTTTGAAATGTAATGTCCATAGTAGTGTTGCGCAATTATGTCAAGCATTTCAAGAAGGTTGTCAATTCGCAGCAGAACAGAAAAAAATAATATATATTAATTTGATTTGGGATTAATCTGTCCGCTTTATGCGAAATATAAAGAAGCCGGCTTGTAAAAACATTCTCCTGAATCCCTGAGTCGTTTCAGGATTCTTATAAATCCAAAGTGTTACTATGATGTCTTGAGATGGAGAATTCCGAACTATTGATAATGCTGTGGCAGGGATTGGGCTGGCCGCTCCTGAGGCTGGTGTTTTTTATTTCCCTTGGCCTGATGATCGGCAACCTGATCGAGTCTTTGAACTGGACCCATGGTGTTGCCCGCCTGGCAGCACCGCTGGTTCGCATAGGCCATTTGTCAGATATAACAGGCGCCAGTTTTAGCATGGCCTTTTTCTCAGCCGTAACGTCCAATACCATGCTTTCCGAGGCTTATGAACAGAAAAAGATCACAAAACAGGAACTCATTTTTGCGAACCTGTTTAACAGCCTGCCCACCTATTTTCTGCATCTGCCAACCCTGTTTTTTCTAGCGGTGCCCCTGATAAAAAGCGTGGCCGTGACCTACGTCGGACTGACTCTTTTTGCCGCATTTCTCCGCACCCTGTGCATTCTTGTTGTCGGCAGGATAGTCCTTCCAGGCAATAGAGAAAACTGCGTCACCTGCAGGCTCGATGAAAACAGGGTCAGCTCCCTGTCGCAGGCGCTCCATAAAGCCTGGCTTCGTTTTCAGAAGAGGATCAGACGGATAGTGGTGATTACGGTACCTATCTATACAGCGGTTTTCATATTAAATCGTTTCGGCATGTTTACCCTGCTGGAAGGATGGTTGGCGCACCATGTAAAATTTCTTGCCTGGCTGCATCCGGAAAGCCTGGGAGTAGTTGCCTTGCAGCTTACGGCAGAAATCAGCGCCGGTCTTGCTGCTGCAGGTGCCTTGCTGGATAATGGCAGCCTGGAAGCCCGGCAGGTTGTTTTGGCTTTGCTCGCAGGGAATGTCCTGTCTTCCCCCATGCGTGCCATACGACATCAATTTCCTTTTTATGCCGGTGTGTTCCAGCCCAAATTGGCGGTAGAACTGATTTCTTATAACCAGGCTTTCCGTACAGGCTCTATTATTCTGGTTGGAATATTTTATTATTTTCTGTCTGCGTAAAATAGTTTAAGAAACATTTTGTCTAAGTTGAGCGATAAAACAAATTTCCTTTTGTTTATTCATCCAATAAAACCCGGTCCTCAGGGCCGGGTCAGAAGTGGCTGGCTCAGCCGGAGCCATCAACAAGGCTTAACATAGGCACTGAGGCACAAAGGCACAAAGGCACAAAGGCACAAAGTTACAGTAAGACAAAGAAGTGTAAAGGTTTTTTGAGTACACACAATGTAATCATATGATTTTATTATCAGGTTTTAAACTCTGTGCCTTTGTGCCTCAGTG
>PKTW01000093.1 GCA_002868955.1 Desulfobulbaceae bacterium | reverse complement strand
TAGGTGATATAATTTTTGGTGCAGATTCACAGGTTTCCAGCGAGTTGAATCTCGGGTTCTATGCCATTGATTATATGTATTCCTTCTACCAGGGAGAAAAATGGGAGATATCAGGTGGTCTGGGTGCTTACTGGGTTGACCTTGAATTTTCCATAGGGGCATCATTAGACATAAACAATGATCCGATTTTTGGCGGCCCGGTTGTTGAGAGCACAGATTTTAACGGACCGCTGCCTTACCTGGCCCTTGTTTTTGAATACTATATAACCCCGAAGTGGTTGGCAATTATCAAGGGCGGCTATTTCCAGCTCGAAGTGGGTGATATTGACGGCAGGTTGACAAACCTGGGAGCAAAGCTGGAGTATCAGTTTACCAAGATGTTTGGCCTCGGTGCCGGCTATGATGTTTTCAGGATTGACGCCGATATAGAAGATAGAAATCTTAGATCCAGTATAGAGTACAGCTACCATGGGTTTCAGGCTTACGGAATTTTGAGGTTTTAAAGAAGAAGGTTTCGAGGGGGCTGTCAATCGTCGTCTCGTTTCGTATGACGACAACGTGTCAAGGGGTCGAGGGTAAAGACCCAAGACTGAAGGTTCTTATTAATACCCCTTGAGTTATTCCGGGGAAAGTCAAGTTAATTTTGTGGGGATGTAATGCCCCATTTACATAAAATTGTTCTTTGATAATTCGGTAAAACTTTACAGCTTTTCGATTCTTGGTTATGAAGAAAGTTGTGGAACGGGGGTACAGATCCCGCACTCAACGCTAACAGCGTTTTGGGACAGCTTCCGTTCCGCTCTCTTCTTCTTTTGCCGCCCCGATATCGGCGCATTCGCATCAAAATCCTGATACCGGCGACTTTTGTCCTTTCTTTCCTTCTGCGGTTGCTCGGAAGTTCTTTCCCTGTTTTTCAGGTCTATTTCAGGATTAAACGGAGTATTGTTCTTCAACATGCCGTAAATAATCCTGAGTATTTTATGCATGCATAGACCTATGGCCGTCATTTTTTTCATACCGTTTTCAACATGTTTTTGGTAGAGATCACGGATAAGAGAGTTCGAGTTAATCGCGGACATTGCCACCATGAATAAGATTCTTCTTGGCTCTTTCCTGCCCTTCTTGCTCATGCGAAAGCCACCGGCCCCGTCTCCGCTGATTTTATAAACAGGATGAAGGCCAAAGAAAGATGCCAGTTTTTTTGTGGTCGTGAAACGTTCGACAGCCTGTATTTCGAGCATCAAGCCGATGGCGGAGTAATCTCCTATTCCTGTGAATGTTTTTAGGAGTTCGACTTCCTGAAGAGTACATTCCGCAGCCATGATTTTTGTCTGCGCTCTGATGGTTTTTTGGAGGTGCTGGATCTGGCCGACAGTAGCACTGATCAGCTGCCCTGTAATGGTGTCTGTGGTAGATGCAACACTTGTTTTGGCACTGGCCACCAGTTCTTTGGCACGACTTATGGATATATACGGAATACGTGCCACCGATGTTGCCCTGGCCTTGCTTAACTTTGCAGCGGTCGGATATTGTTTCAACAGTTTGAAAACCCAGGCGGGCATACCGTCCTGGCAGTACTTTAATATTTCAGGATTCGTGCTATAAAGCAGGGATTCAAGCTGGTTTAATAGCTGTGTGCTTTGCTTGGTTAACATCTTAATGAAAGACCATTGTTTCCGAAGACTTGCCCAATAGTCTTGTTGTTGATACATCACCTTTTCAGGGTGGGCGATTAAATATTCGGCAACACCTTGGGCGCTGATTTTGTCCGTGATGACTCTTTTCAGGCCTGCCTCATTGTTCTTGCAAACTCCTGCTGGATTGAGGCGAGCTGTTTTGATGTTTAACGAACTCTGAAATTTACGTAATGTGTTGTACCAGTTGTTTTCATAGCCGCCGGTACTTTCTACCGCCGCACAAAGTTCCGCGTCAGGATGTTCCTCAAAAAAAATGAGGAGTCGATCATACAGAAAACTATGACCAACAATGGTATCATCCAACTGGAAGTTTTCCTCAACACGCCGTTTTTGGCTATCGAGAATGACAAAGTCGGAATAGCCTTTACTCACATCACCACCTAAATAATACTGTTGCATGGAAACTCCTTTTCGATAAATATGTTTAAAATTACCAGGAATCATCAGCCTTGTGACATACGGTGTCAATGCACCACGTT
>PKTW01000046.1 GCA_002868955.1 Desulfobulbaceae bacterium | reverse complement strand
AGAATTTTGCGCAAAATCTTATTACAGCTTGATAGCCTGTCCGCCTGATTAATAGCCGGTGAGATCATGATTTTTTTCCTGCCGTCCAGCAGATATGCCGGTGGTGCATTATGATAGCAGATGCCGACTCCCAGCTCAAGTATGGGCAGAGTATACTTTTTACTTTTGGCATTATATTTTTGAATAATATTCAGCATATTTATAGCAAGGCCGCAGGCCCTTGAAACACAATATTTCCCTGCCTCGTCATCTCTACGCTCTAAAATAGCAAGGATAATGGCATCACCTTCGATAAAAACCTTCAGGGCACCATATTGTGAAACAATCTCGGATATTGGGTTGAAAAAATTAAGACTGAAGAAAGAAGCGGGGTTTAAGCCACTCTCACCAAGCTGTTTGGTAATAATAGTTGCGCCACGCACATCCGCCTTCATGATAACATGGCTGGTGACCGGCTTGGTATCAAGCTCAAAAACCTGTTCCTGCGGCAGGAGAAATTCATACAGAGTGTTATTTGTTTTAGAAAGAGCGATGGTCTTTTCATCAGCTACCAGGTTAATCCGGTCCAGGGCCTGTTTAAGGATATTAAAATTCCCCAGATCACGGTGGTACCTGAAGAATCCCTTAAGATACCGGAGAAAATACTCTTTGCGCTTCTGCTCTTTCAACCTGCCTATCTTCATTATCGTCTTTTTCAGGGGCACCAGGGAAATTGTTTTGCCATAATAAATCTTGAGGCGCTTGAGATGAGCTGCCACACTTTTTCTTGCCTCGCCTGAAATGAGAAACTGCAGCACCTGCTGGGGTACAAGAGGCGGACAATAGTCCAGATATATCGCTTTCATTTCATTGGCCGCCATAATCTTTCTCATGAGTTTCTTCTGGCTGAACTTGTTATAAAAAGTATTAAAGATTTTTTTCTGTTCTTTGGCCATTCTCCCAAGCCTGCGCAACTCTTCTTTGTCGTTATTTTTCTTGTTTTTCTTTTCCAGAATTTCCGCACCTGTCCTGAAATAATTTATCAGAAGATCAAGGTTTTCAACCTCACTGATCCAGCCGTCGATCTGACGGTTTACTCCTGCAGGACGATTCTCTCGATTTTCCACGCCCTCAACAGGAGAAACTTCTGTGCCCATGTCTTTTTTTTCATTTGCCGGCAACATTTTAATCCTGCCAAGCAGGCCTTTTATTAACTGCAGGAGCTCCTCATATTTATCAGGGTCATCGACCCTGTTGCCCAGTAGCACAAAATGCTCCAGCATCAAGTAATCATCTTTCTGGTTTTCTACATGCAGAAGAGGATTGATAAAAATATCTTCTTTCAGCAGGGATTGCGTCCCGTAATTTGCCTCGCGTCTTTCCTTTAAAGGTATCTGGGCTTCAAGCAGGTACTCAAAAATCTCTCTGCTTACATTGTTTACAATTATATTTCTCTTGTGACGGATCGCCAGGATCCTCTCCTTGAGACTGATGGTCTGCAGAATCATCTCATCATCATTCGTGCTTTCATATTCCCAGACCTGATTATTAAGCCGGATTATAAGTTCTTCAAACTGATGGGCAATCTCCCTGGTCAATAATTTGCAGACCGCCATTTGGGCCAGATAATCAATCTGGATTTCTCCGTCTCCCAACTTGGCTCTTTTCACAGCTTCAAGCATGATATCATGGCACAGATGTTTAAATTCCTCCCGATCCTTGAGCCCATCAAATTCAATACCGATATCATCATCGGCCCCTGAAGCTTTAATAATCAAGTGGAAAATTATCCTGGACACCGACTCCGTTAAAACAGGGCTCAAATAAACATCATAATGAAAATTATCAACACCGGGCATTATGCGGTTCAGTGAAAAATGAGCGGAATATTCTACAGGGGCAGGACCGCTCCATGTTAGACTTCTGGATAAAAAATTGCTAGGCAGTAGTGAAGTCATTGTCACTCAGAACATGAGAAGTGTTTTGAATTTGATAAAAATTTAAAGATTTCAAATATAAATGCATTGCCACCACAAAAATATTAATCTATTAATTTATGGAAAATTCGTCAATCTTCTTTTGCTCCCATGCCCCAGAAGCAGTATACGTTGACAGAAGAAAAAGCTGTTCTTCCTTCTTCATTTCAGCTTTCAGCTTTTCCTATTGACAGCAACTCGAGAATTGTTTCATACTCTATAAACATTACCGTTCCGCAATTGTAACCTTCTCTGGCCCGACTTTTCACTATGCTCGAATCAAACGACATTTCATATGACCGCCCTTTGGACCAATCATCAGATCCCGTTAAACCTCAAATCATTCACCATGGCAGGCTGGGCAACCTCAGCGCCCACAATGCTTTTATCATACACGGGAGGGACAAGTTTAAATTCAAGTATTCTGAAACATTCCCTCTCTATATCCATCTCTCGGTAACCGGACGCTGCCAGGCCCGCTGTCAGGGCTGTATCAATAGCGCCTTCAATGCAACCGTTAATGACAGCCGCTCCATAAATAATGCACCGTTTAAAGATACGGATCCGGTACGCGACGCCCAATGTATTGTCAATCTGATCAAAGAAAATACAAATCAGCCAGCGACCATCTGTTTCTATGGCGGAGAACCACTGCTTGCATCCGACAAGCTGCAGGCCCTGATAGAAAATATCACCAAAGCCGATCTCCCGCATAATGTGCGTTACATGCTTTACACCAATGGCGAACTTCTTGAAAAATCCATGCAGTCGCATCCTGAAATGATGCGGTCCATCTGGCTGTATTCAGTATCGATTGACGGTACACAAATACAGCACGAGCGCATCAGGCGCGGCACAAACCTGGCCCGCATTCATGCCGGCCTGGCTGCAATCAAAAATATCAGACAGGGCCAGGTGCTCATGTGGTCAACGCTGCGCGAAGACCAATCGCTTCTCGACTGCTTCAATGAGTTTGCCTGCCTGCATGAAAGGGGGTTGGCCGACCAGTTCTTCTGGCACTGGGTTGAAAGCGGTGCACCGTTTGCCGCACTCACGCAATATGCGGCAGGTTATGAAAAAGATCTCAACCATATCATGGATATCTACGTTGCAAAGCTCAATGCCGGCATCCTGCTCCCCATAATTCATATCAATGAACTTGTCCTGTACCTGCTTACCGGTAAAAAGAGAAAATCGACGGCCTGCGGTGTCGAACTGGCACGCAACTATGATATCGTTGACGGCAAGATCCATTCCTGCGCCGACCTGCCCGAACAATATTCCATTGGCACCATTGCTGCAGATGGCACTCCCAACATAACCCCGCAAGATCTTTCCTGGCTGATAAATTATAAAAATGACCTTGGCTGCAAAAAATGCGGTGTGCACGGTTATTGCGGCGGCAGATGTCCGGTCCAGGCTGTCACGGGTTCAATAGAACGGCTGCGCCAGTACTGTCAGCTCATGCGGTTGCATGTAAGCATTGTCAATGAATACATGGATGAAATTGCTTCCGCGCTCGAGTCTCATGCCATAACACCGCAGTACATTTACGACCATTCTGCCTTCTACGTTCAGTTTACCGATGGGACACCCTGATTTTATGCGTGGAAAAAACTGCAGAACTTACTTGAATAAATTGTTATCAGTCCAACTTTTTCCCTATCACATGTAAATGTATGGACCAAAGCGCATAGATAACAGAAACTACCGCTCACTGATCATCGCCGGGATTGGCACCATTGGCAAAAGCCTTGTCACCCTTGGCCATGATCCATTCTCCCTCTTCGAAAATGTCTTTGCCATTGACAAGGATGGCAATTCTCTACTTCCGCTGCAGAATTCAAATATTATTTGTCGGTCCGGCGACATCAGTGATGCGCAATTCCTGAACACCTTCATGTCCGGAGTCCCCGGGCCTTGTCTCTTTGTCAATCTCTGTTCCGGTACCAACAACGTCAGGATCAGAAACAACCTTGCACATTACGCTGCAGCCTATCTCGACTCCTGTGCCAGTACCACCCGGGATCCTGATGAATGTCGCTTCAGCCGTCTGATGTCACATACCTACTCAAAAATTGATACCAGCTATCCCCACTGGCTTTGCTGGGGCATAAATCCGGGCCTGGTTGAAATTATCACCCGCAAGATTCTTGCAGATCTACCTGAAAGACCACGCACCTATATTGTTACAGTCTATGAGTTTGACCGCTTGACAAACGGAGCAGATGCAGACAAGGCAGCTGTGGGCTGGTGCCCTGAAGCCCTTGTGGAAGAGGTCATGATTTCCCCGACCCTGGAAATTATTGACGGTATACCCCGGGAAGATACCGGTCCCGGAAGCCGCGACAGTATGGTCAACTGGGGCAGCCAACCCATCCCGGCTAAAATAGTGGGCCACGAGGATATCTGGAATCTTATTGAGGTCCCGGCTGTAAAAAACGGACGTTTCTATTACAGTTTAAGCCCGGCTGTTATGGATATCCTCAATATGGATGACGCGAAAAAGGCGCGCAGCATGCTGTACATCCCTGATCCCGGTGATGACATAACAGGGCTGGAACAGGTTGCCGTCCAGGTAAATGACAAAAATATGTCGGAGCCTATAACCCTGGTCTGGACTGAAGACCACGAGAGAACCTGGCAGGAGTTCGGAGTTAACGCTGTGCAATACCAGACTGCAAAGTCACTTCTTCTGGCAATCATGCTCCTGCAGCGCACCGGCTATGGCCTTGATCCACATTCCTACAATGCATCCAACCTGCCCATTTCACCCCATGACTGGCCGGTTTTTGATCACTTCATGCAGGAGCTTGATATTAACTGGCACGATGGATCCCACTTGAAACTGCATGTTACCGGAAACTAGCTGCTGGTAAGCTACCAGGAGCTAGTTTCCAGTTTCTTGTTGTTAATTCAAAACTTAAAACTCATCACTTAAAACTGCTTTTCTTCCCCTTCAGTAAAAGACCTTTCGCAAAAGCCATGGTTTCCTCGTTTACAGAATCTCCTGCAAGCATACGGGCCAGTTCAAATATCCGGTTCTCTTCATCAAGCAAGGTGATCTCAGTTCGTGTCCGTTTGTTCCGCAGGGTCTTGTCAACCCTGAAATGCTCATCAGCTTTTGCAGCTATCTGCGGCAGATGCGTGATACACAGAACCTGGTGATGGTCTGATAATTGCTTTATTTTAAGAGCAATGTCTTCTGCTGCCTGGCCGCCTATGCCGGCATCAACCTCGTCAAATATCACTGTTCCTACCTGATCTCTGCGTGCCAGAATGCATTTGAGTCCCAGCAGCAGCCTGGAAAGTTCTCCGCCAGAAGCAATCTTTGCCAGGGGTTTCAGCGGCTCCCCTGTATTTGCTGAAAACATGAACTCAACCCGGTCCCAGCCTGAGGGCGTAATTTCATGAAGATTTTTCTCAACAGGTGCAAATTCAGCTTTAAATTCAGCTGTTGTAAAACTCAGGGTGCTCAATTCCCGGGAGATGGCCTTTTCAAGCTGAACGGCCGTTTTCTTCCTGCTTCCTGACAAAAAATCCGCTTGGGCAATCATTTCCCTTGCAAGTGTTGCTATTTTTCCCCCGATATCTGAAAGCCTCTGGTCCATTGTGTGCAGGTCGGCAAGCTCCTGTTCCGCCTGATCTGCGTAACGGATGACTTCTGCAAGCGACATTTGCGGACCACCATATTTTCTCTTCAGTTTCTGCAGATGGTCTATTCTGACCTCAATCTCCTCGAGCCGCATGGGATCACTGGATATATTATTCAGATATTGCTGTAACTGGAGGACCAGGTCGTCCAACTCATAGGTGCTGCCTGTTATTCTGTCAGCTATTTCACTTGCCGCATGGTCGTAATGGGCCATCTGTTCAAGATTTTTGCGGACCTGAACCAGATTGCTGACAATTGTATCGGATAAGATATCATAGCTCATCCGGGCCAGCTCCATGAGTGTATCAGATGATTTGAGAATCTTTTTCTCCGCCGCCAGCTCTTCATCCTCGCCGGCTGTAAGGGAGCTGTCCTGCATCTCCTTTAATTGAAAGGTGAGGAGGTCCCGCCGCTGCTCCCGGTCCTGTTCCTGCTGTTGAAGTTTTGTCTGCTGAGCTTTTAAGCCGGTCCATTGTGAAAAAAGCTCTCCGAATTCTTCCCGTTTAGACCAAAGTTCGCCGACAGAATCTATGAAATCAAGGTGGACTCGGGGATTGAGCAGCATCTGGTGTTCGTGTTGGCTGGCTACTGAGAAAAGATTCTCACAGACATATTCCACCAGGGCCGCAGTTGCCATGCTGTCATTAATGAAATAACGGCTTCTTCCGAGCCGACTAATGATGCGCTTGAGTATCAGGCTGTGCTTAACGTCAAATCCCTTCTCAAGTAATGCATGCTTCACTGTTTTCTTGTCTGGGGCTATCTCAAAAAAAGCTTCAACAGCGGCGGAATCAGCCCCGGTCCTGATCCAGGTATTTGAGGCCTTACAGCCAGACAACAGATTAAGTGCCTGCAGTATTATGGATTTGCCCGCACCGGTTTCGCCGGTTAGAACAGCCAGTGATGAAGTGGAATTAGGTCCCTGCCGGCTGAAAACAAGATGCAGTGATTCTATAAGGGCCAGGTTGTCAATTTTTAATTCGCGTAGCATACTCTTTCTATAGCGCAAATAATGGAGAAAGCAATAGGACTTGACTCGTCCAGAAATTAATGTAAAAAGTAATAATTACAACAAAAAAGATGCCAGACACACTGATTACTGAAGGCTTTGCGTGTCTTTTTTTATTGGTAAATATCGAGTCAAGAGGATCAGGTGAGTAAAACGATCAGCCTCAGCGCCAGCCTGGAGGATTATTTAGAGGCCATTGCCCACATTGTGGATGAAAAAAAGGTGGCAAGGGGCAAAGAAATAGCGAAACGCCTGAAGGTAAGTCGTGCCTCAGTGACGGAAGCCCTGCGTGCTCTTTCCAAAAAAGGGCTTGTCAATTATGCGCCGTATGAAGTTATCACCCTGACCGAAAAAGGCCTGCTGGTGGCCGAAGATGTCATACGGCGGCACGAGGCGCTCAAAGATTTTTTTGTCAAGGTCTTGGCAATTGATGATAACATTGCCGAGGAAAGCGCCTGCCGTATAGAGCATGCAGCACCGCCGGAAGTCATCGAGCGCCTGATCCAATTTGTTAAGTTTATCGAGGTTTGCCCCCGCGGCGGTGCTGACCTGATCAAAGACTTTACCGAATACTGCGAAAAAGGCGGAACAAAAAAAAGCTGTGAGTAATGTTTATCGAATACGCGCAACAAGCCCTCAAAGTCATAGCAATTAAACAGCGGTCAGCTGCCGAATTATTCGGCCGGAAGTCTCCCTACCCTCCCTTGATGAGGCTGATAATTTCATCGGCCTGCGGAAATCGGCCCTGCTCGAATTTTGAAAAAATTAATTTGCCGTCAACGGTAACATCAAAAATACCATTTGAGCCGGCGACCAATTCGATGTCCACCCCAAGATTTTTTTTCAATTCGTCTCCCATACTGGAAGCCCTGGGAAGATAGTTTCACTGTTGACAATATTTGATGGATACTTTCATGAAGTGTCCTCCTGTTTTTTATTTTTCTGCGCCGAAGATAATATATTAGGTCAAAAGGTAAAGGTCAAAGGTAAATGGGGTAAGGCTTCAGGGGCAGGGGAAAAAGTAATATTCATTAAAAAAATTTGCATACTGCTTTTGTCATACTCTGCACTCAACACTCTTCACAAAAATACTTTTTTTGTTTGCACTGCAGGCATTCTAGCGCTATATGGTGTGCCTTCAGCTTTGTTTCCGTTAATAAATCTTGGAGAATTAATATTTTAGCAGAACAACATGAGCATATACCTGTAATAGGATTTATTGCAGTCACAATTATTTCTTTCCCTGTAATTCCGTGAATACTGAACAGAATAAACTCTCAAAGCTTCTGGATTTAAAAGATAGGCTTGACGCGCGCGAAGAAAACCACCTCTGCGGTCTCGCGACTTTAAGCCGTAATGGTATCCGGCGTCAGCAGAAAGAACAGACAGGGCATCGCCAGGCATTTGCCCTTGATGCTGACAGGATTCTGCACTCAAGATCCTATACCAGATATATTGACAAGACCCAGGTGTTTTACATGGTCAGCAATGACCATATCACTCATCGGGTCCTGCACGTACAACTGGTGTCAAAAATTGCCCGAACCATCGGCAGGTTCCTGCGCTTGAACGAAGACCTGATAGAAGCTATAGCGCTTGGACATGATATCGGCCATCCGCCGTTCGGGCATGATGGTGAAAAAGAATTGGCCGGGCTCTGCAGCGAACACGGACTGCCGCCTTTTCAGCACAATGTGCAGAGCATCCAGTTTTTAGAACGCCTCGAAAGAAACGGCCAGGGATGGGATCTTACCCTGCAGACGCTGGATGGTATCCTTTGTCACGACGGTGAGATCCACAGCCGTTTCCTAAAACCTGTGCGTGATAAGGATTTTACAGTTTTTGACCATGAAATGCTGACAAAAAGCAATGCTCCCGAGAGTGAACTCTCGCCCATGACACTCGAAGGCTGCGTTGTTCGCCTGTGCGATACCATAGCATATATAGGAAGGGATATTGAGGATGCCATCGAACTGAAGCTCATTCAGCGCAGCAGCATCCCGTCCAGCTGCAGAAATATACTGGGCGATACCAACGGCACCATTGTCTACCACCTGGTTGAAGACTTGATCACAAGCAGCCTCGCCTCAAGTCAGGGCGGAGTGCTTGCCCAGGATTCTATTGGCTTCAGCCCCGAGGTCAGCAATAGTTTGCAAGAATTAAAAACATTCAATTACCAAAACATTTATATGAACCCGGCAATTAAAATGGATTTCCCCAAGATCCGGAACTGCTACCGTGTACTGTTTGAAACATATCTTGACCAGGTAGTGAAGATGGAAACCTCTTCACAGATCTTCCGGGAAATGCTTGACAGCATGGATCCCTATTATGTGGAAAGACATGCACCTGCTGAGATCGCCAGGGATTTTATTGCCGGCATGACTGACGATTATTTCCTGAACGAGGCGGCTTTTTACGGCTGCGCCATACCTGAGAAGATATGAACCCCGGAAGATTCAAAACATTTTTTCTGCCGGGCGAAAATACCCGGATGGTGATTGTTGCATCTTTAATAGGTGTGATTGCGGGACTGGCTAATATCTGTTTCCGTACGGTCCTGGAATTTGTGCATCATACAATTTTTGTCCCGGGCTATGCAATAGCCAGCCAGGGTGGCTGGTATATCCTTCTGCTGCCCCTGATCCCGATCAGCGGCATGGTTCTGCTGATTCCTCTGGCAATCCTCTTTCCCGGTGAAATATACGGCTACGGTTTCACCAAGTTCCTGCGCAAGGTCAATATAAGGGGCGGTTCCATGAAATTCAGGAAAAATATCCTGAAAATCATTTCCTGCTCCCTGACCATCGGCACAGGCAACTCGGCCGGGGTAGAGGGCCCCATTGCCCAAGTGGGTGGAGCGCTCGGTTCCATGGTGGGGAAAATGTTCAAGGTGTCGGGAAACCGCACAAAGGTCTATACAGCAGCCGGTTGTGCCGGAGGTGTGGCGGCCATGTTCAATGCTCCTATCGCAGGGGTGTTTTTCGCAGCCGAGATAGTGTTGCTTGGCACCTATGAAATATCTTCATTCTCTGTTTTAGTCGTTTCTTCAGCGATAGCTACAGTGGTATCCAGGTCTTACTATGGAGAAAATCCGGCGTTCCCGATCCCGGAATTCGAATTGATAAATCCCCTGGCTGAAATCCCGCTCTACATGATCCTGGGAGTGATCATGGGACTTGTTGCAGGTCTTCATATTTATGTTTTTTATGAGATTCGTGACCGTTTTGCCGCTCTGAAAACAAATCAGCATATTAAGCCAATAATCGGTGCTTTCATAATCGGCAGCAGCGCTATTTTCTTCCCGCAGATCATGGGAGACGGATACCATTATATTAAGGAAGTATTGGCTGGTAATGGAGTGATGTGGGTCATGTTCATCCTTATTTTTCTCAAGATGCTGGCAACTGCTGTAACCTTGGGTTCAGGCGGCTCAGGCGGTGTTTTTGCGCCAGCCCTGTTTATAGGTGCAGTACTGGGCGGCGCATACGGCTCTGTAGTGCATCAGGTTTTTCCTGCTGTTACAGCTTCTTCGGGAGCCTATGCAGCTGTTGGGCTTGGTGCTTTTCTGGCTGCTTCAACCCATGCACCTATTACCGCCATATTCCTGCTTTTCGAAATGACCGGTAACCACCTGATAATAATCCCGATCATGCTGACCAGTATCATTGGAATCGCAGTGGCCAGTAGACTCAACCCCGATTCAATCGATACGGTTGATCTCACCCGTGAGGGCATCGACATTCACGAGGGCAGGGAGATCGCCATCATGAAGTCAATCCGGGTCGGCAAGGTGATCACCGAAGAGGTGGATTTCATCAGTGAGGATGCCAATGTCAACCAGCTTCTCGAGATTTTCCAAATGGCCAAAGACAGTTTTTATTTTCCTGTAATTGATGATACCGGACACATGGTTGGCATCATATCATTACAGGATGTAAAAGGTGTTCTGCATGACAAGGAGCTGCGCCTGTCTGCCACTGTGGGTGATATCTGTACTAGGAATGTGCTTACCCTGACCCCGGACGATAACCTCTATACAGCAATGACTTATTTTGACGTTAAGGGTATCGCCGAGATACCGGTGGTGGAATCTCCTGAAGATCAATGGGTCGTTGGTATGCTGAAACGGCGGGATGTGGTTGATGCCTATAACCGTGAAGTCCTGAAAAAAGGTATCAGTGAGCGTAGCGCCTCGATAAAGCTTACCTGATAAATAGTTACAAGGGCCAAGGGACATGGCTGAAGGTTTTAAAAAGTATAAAACCAGAATCAAAAACCAATAAACAATGATCAGGTATACCCTGTTTTATATTTTGACCTTTAGCCTTTAATCTTGTATGTTTGGCCTCGCGCACGCGCCCGTAGCTCAGCTGGATAGAGCGCCGGACTTCGAATCCGTAGGCCGCAGGTTCGAATCCTGCCGGGCGCGCCAATAAGATTGAAGATTTTAGTTATGACTTTTTACCTTGAACCCTCGACCCCTTGAATCCTTGAACCCTTGAACCCTTAAACGATTCAATGAAACTCCCCGCGGCAAGCCACGGGGTATCTTTACAAGTGTTGCAAACCAACAAACGCGGCAAGCCGCGGGGTATTTTTACCCTAAGAGAGAATAAAAAAACATGCACAGTGCGAACACAGTACAACACAGGGCAACAGTCAGCCGCAGCCGTCGGGAACAGCTGAACAGGCACAGAAGTGTAATACTCTGGTTTACAGGACTCTCAGGATCAGGCAAGTCAACTGTCGCTCATGCCGTAGAAGAAGAACTGCATCAGGCCGGCTGCCGGACTTTTGTCTTTGATGGTGATAATGTCCGGCACGGACTCTGTGCCAACCTGAGTTTTTCTGAGGATGACAGGCATGAAAATATCAGGCGCATCGGCGAAATGGCCAAACTTTTTTTAGAGGCCGGGGTCATTGCAATGACCGCCTTTATTTCGCCATTCAGGACTGACAGGGAAAGAGTGCGTGCCCTGGTGTCTGAAAATGATTTTATCGAGATCTTCTGCGACTCCCCTCTTGCGGTCTGCGAAGAAAGGGATGTCAAGGGACTGTATAAAAGAGCCCGCACAGGTGAAATCAAAAACTACACCGGCATCTCGTCCCCCTATGAAGCCCCGGAGCATCCCGACCTGACCCTTGACACTGCAGGTGATTCTGTAGAGACAAACGTAGAGAAAGTGCTTAACTTCCTCGAAGAGCGCCATATCTTTTCAAGAAAATAGGGTAGAAATTCAATACAGGCATGGCCTAAAAATGAAATAACAAAAAGGTCTGTTTTCTAGGGTTGTTTTGACATTGCATCCTGATCAAGACCTTCCACGACTATTAAGCACCAATCATTTTTTGCCATTATCCATTCAGAAAACACAGTTTGTAAAAACAATTTTGACTATACAGGAGTGACAATGAAAAAAAAGGCTTTGATAACAGGGATCACGGGCCAGGATGGAGCCTACCTGGCTGAGTTTTTACTGGATAAGGGCTACGAGGTGCATGGGATCAAGCGCAGGACTTCGATGTTCAACACAGACAGGATTGACCACCTGTACCAGGACCCGCATGTGAAGGAGCGCAATTTTGTCCTGCATCACGGGGATATGACCGACGCATCCAGCCTGGTGCATATTATGTCCAGGGTGAGGCCGGATGAGTTGTACAACCTTGCAGCCCAGTCACATGTAGCGGTATCGTTTGAGGAGCCTGAGTACACAGCGGATTCAGATGGATTGGGCACCCTGCGTCTGCTGGAAGCGATCCGTATTTTAGGCTTGACTGACAAGACAAAATTTTACCAGGCATCCACCTCAGAGCTGTACGGCAAGGTCCAGGAAGTGCCCCAGACTGAAAAAACACCTTTTTATCCACGTTCCCCTTATGCGGTTGCCAAGCTCTACTCATACTGGATAGTGGTCAACTACCGTGAAGCATACAATATCTTTGCCTGCAACGGCATCCTATTCAACCATGAATCACCGGTGCGCGGCGAAACCTTTGTGACGCGCAAGATCACCAGGGCCCTGGCCAGGGTCGTTCTCGGCCTGCAGGAATGCACTTACCTGGGCAACCTGAATGCCAAGCGGGACTGGGGCCACGCCAGAGACTATGTGGAGATGCAGTGGCTTATGCTGCAGCAGGACAAGCCGGATGATTTCGTCATAGCCTCAGGTGAACAACATTCTGTGCGCGAGTTTGTAGAGGAAGCTTCTGCGGAGTTGGGAATACATCTCCGATGGGAAGGACAGGGAGTCGATGAGATAGGAATCGTGGACTCCTATGAGGATAAAGGTAAAAAATTAAGTGCTAAAGGGCCTAAGGAAGGACAGATAATTGTCCGGGTTGATCCAAGGTATTTCAGGCCGACAGAGGTTGAGAGTCTGCTTGGTGATGCAAGCAAGGCAAAAAGGGAGTTGGGCTGGGAGCCGAAAATCTCTTTTAAGGAATTGGTGGGGGAGATGGTACTTGCGGACCTTGAAGGGGCAAAACGGGATGCGTTGGTTGAAAAACATGGGTTTAAATCCTTCAACTATCATGAATGATAATTATCAGGTTAAAGGGTAAAGGCTATAGGAATTGAAATTGATTACATT
>PKTW01000146.1 GCA_002868955.1 Desulfobulbaceae bacterium | reverse complement strand
AGTTGGTCAACAACTGCCTTGTCGGCAAGATGGAAGGAGAAAAGCTGGATGGCCGCACCGTGTCCATGCGGTCCCTCAAGAAGTATATCCAATCTTTAGGTAATTAATAACTATTTGTTAATACAATAAAAGGCAGGGTTTAATGCCCTGCCTTTTTCTGAAATATGTAAAAATTGGTAGCAGTTCAAATTCTACCTGACTTAGCCTGTATCTGGGAAAGATTTTGGTTGTGTGTTGAGAGGTGCTCTATTTAGCTCAAATTTGAGGGTAGTTTCCCCGATATAACCAGTTTAACGACTCGACTTTGCTCAGTTTGCCTTGGTTTTGGATTGCAGGGTGATGTAGTATTCAAAGTTTTTTTGCAGCATTTCTGTAAAAGTTTTTGCAAAAAACTGTAGATGTTTTTCCTTGTCTTCAGCAAGATTGTTTGTTCTCATTGACGCTTCAAAGGCACTGTATCGCGCTGCAGCATACCTTATTGCCACTCCAATGGTTCCATAACTTTCTGATTTCGATATTTCGTTGGCAAGGTCAATAAATTTGTCTGCCATGTCGTACATGGCTTTTTCATTTTCCTGGTCCATGAATTTTCCTCTTTTTGTTTTTTGAGTAGAATACTATCTTAACTTGCTCAAAAGTCCAGGTGTATTGCCGGAAAAAATAGTGCATAGTAAGTTGTTATAAATATCTGCGTTGGTTCAGTTTTATTTTATAGTAAAATAGGAACTTGCAGGACATTCTGCACCGTGCTATTTTGCAGCACATGATTTTTCCAATGGAGGAAACAAAATGCAACTCCGAATAATCTTACTATCCTGCCTGCTTCTCGTGTTGTCCGGTTGTTGGACAGATGAGCCGACCCGGTCTAATACGTTCATCCCGCTCACATCTATCGAGGTGAGCGCCACCTATCAATCGATGGCAAACAATACCGTTAACCAGTATACGGCAATGGGTGATTTTTCAGGATCGTTTACCAGGGATATTACCGCCGAAGTGACCTGGGCAATTGAAAACAATACTATTGCCGATGTAAGTAATGCTGCGGGCAGTGAAGGTCTGGTAACCGCACTATCCCCAGGCGAAACTACAATAACGGCAAATTATGACGATTTGTCCGGAAGTGAGCTTGTAGTTGTTACAGCTGCAGTCCTGGCCGGAATTGAGATAATCCCGCAAGACGCTGAGCTGCAGGTCGGCATCACCGAGCAGTATGAAGCAGCCGGTACGTTTTCAGACGGCTCCAGCCAGGATGTTACAATACTGGCTACCTGGGAATCCTCAGACATGAACGTTGCCACTATTGATAACACAGGCCTGGCCACAACGCTGGCAAGCGGCAGCACCACCATCACAGGGGCCTGGCAGGGCATTGAATCCAATGCAAGTCTATTGGTCACCGATGCCACACTGACTGCAGTAACAATAACCCCGGAAACAGCAACCATAGCCCAGGGGACCACCGTACAGTTTGAAGCCGAGGGCACGTTTTCCGATGATACACCCCAGGACATCACGGATATCGTTGACTGGCAGTCAACTGATAACGGTATCGGTATTATCGATACCAATGGTTTGGCAGAAGGGATAGCGCCCGGCCAGGCAGATATCACTGCCTCGTATGATGTGGGTGGCAATATCATATCAGATACAGCAGTGTTAACGGTCTCCGATGCAATCCTGGAGTCTATCATCGTTACCCCGGAAAACAGCACAATACAGGTAGGAGAAAATCTACAGTACAGGGCAACCGGGACGTTTTCCGACAACAGCGAGCAGGATATAACCGAACTGGCAACCTGGCTTACGACCAATAACAGTGTTGGCACTTTCAGAACTCCTGATAGCCGAGGCTTGTTTAGCAGTGATGCTTCCGGCGCTACCATCATAAAAGCATCTTTTGGGGGGATCAGTGGTGAAACACTCCTGACAGTGGTTGAATAATACACAGAAAAAATTCTGTCCTGCAAAAGTGAAAACTATTAAGAGGAGTACATAGTTATGAGGAAAAAATTTCAGTACCTGCTCGTTACAACCTTTTTGGTTCTGGGCTTCAGTACATCTGCTGCTGCAGGCTTTTACATCGGCCTCCAGGGAGGGGCAGGCATTGTCTCTGACGCAACGGGCAGCGACGCCGATGGCAGTGTAAATTTCACTTATGATGCAGGCTATGATGGAAGTATCTTGCTGGGTTATAACCTTGGCGAAGAACATCCGAGCATCGGCAAAGGGCGTGTGGAACTCGAATTCAACACAGCATCCAATGACTTAAGCGGAGCGGAATTTGTAGAGGGAAACTTCGGGGCGGGTGGTTCTGTAGAGCGAACCAGCATTATGGTGAATACCATCGGCGAGTATACGACCCAATCAGGGATTATAATCTATGCACTCCTGGGGCTCGGATGGGCAGAAATCAGCCTTGATAATGTATCCGTTCTGGGGGAGCCCTTTGTCGATGACAACAACAGCCAGCTTGCCTACCAGGCGGGGCTCGGGATTGGCTGGAAACTCAGCGATCATTTCATTTTTGACATTGGCTACAGATACTATGGCACGACAGACCCTGAATTTACCAAGCAGGACGGTACCAACCTTGATTACGAATATGCAAGCCACCGGATCCTGGCAGGCCTCAGGCTGGATTTTTAAATTGTTCAAACAGCGCCGGGAAGTACCTTCACGCGGCTATTTTTAGAACCCCCTATGATGCCGGAGATCGGATTTTTTGCGACGCCATTATATTTGGGGGTGCAATTATCCCCTGAATATGGTATTTGCCTCACTTCTTAAGTGTAATTCAAAACTATTTAACATTATTTTTTAATAGTACCAAGCCGATCATAATTGGGTGAGCTTATTCAAAGTCTCACCCAATATTAGTACAATCGGAAGAAGTCTCTCAGGAACCCACAGGGCCTAGTAATATTGATATATTACTGGCACAAAACCTGTCCGCATCGTTTTTTCTGCGATGCCGACAATATTTATTTTTTTCTATTTGACCCGATGGGTTTAGAACTCCATCTTTTTTGAAAGAAAGGGGCCATTATGAAAATTGCTGTAATGAAAGAATCGTTTGAGGGCGAAACCCGCGTTCCACTCATTCCGCCGACAGTAGAAAAGCTCGTCAAGCTCGGGGCTCAGGTGGAGATCGAATCCGGAATGGGTGCAACCTGCCGCTACGGTGACGCGGATTATGAGAATGTGGGAGCAAAAGTCAACAATGACAGGAAGGGAATGCTCCAGTCTGCTGATATTGTCCTGCGCCTTAGAAAACCGCCTATTGAAGAAGTTGAACTGATGAAAAAAGGGTGCATCCATATCAGCTATCTTGACCCGTTTAATGAACTGGATCTGGTTGAGAAAATGAAGGAATGCTCCATCAGCTGTGTCAGCCTTGAAATGCTGCCGCGTTCAACAGTGGCCCAGAAAATGGACGTTTTAAGTTCGCAGGCAAATCTGGGTGGATACATGGCCGTCATTATCGGGGCGGAACAACTGGACAAGATCCTGCCCATGATGACAACGCCGGCAGGAACGATCAAACCATCCCGTGTTTTCATTATCGGTGTCGGGGTTGCCGGTTTGCAGGCTATTGCCACTGCCAGGCGGCTCGGAGCCCGTGTTGAGGCCTTTGATACCAGGCCGGTGGTGGAGGAGCAGGTAAAGTCCCTGGGAGCCAAGTTCGTCAAGATCGACCTGGGCGAGACAGGCCAGACCAAGGATGGCTATGCAGTACAGCTTACTCCGGAGCAGATCCAGAAACAGAAGGACGGTATGGCCAAGGCATGTGTGCTGGCGGATATCGTTATCACCACAGCCCAGCTTTTCGGACGTCCTGCCCCGCGCATTGTGGACCGTCCCATGATAGCCCAGATGCAGCCCGGATCCGTTATCGTTGATATGGCGGTTGAATCAGGCGGCAATGTCGAAGGTTCGGAGGTCAATAAGGTTGTCGAAATCGATGGTGTCAAGATCGTTGGCTATGCCAATCTGCCGGGGCTCGTGCCGCTGACTGCCAGCCAGATGTATTCTTCCAACCTTGGTAATTTTATCGATCATTTCTGGGACAAGGAAGAAAAGATTTTCAAACTGAAACTCGAAGATGACCTGATCAAGGGTGCCCTTATCACCCATGACGGCGAATTGTTCAGTGAAACCTACAAAAGTATTATGAATAAGTGAGGAAACAAATGGAAGCCGTATTTCTGACCTTTGTTTTTGTGTTATCAATTTTTCTGGGATTTGAGCTTATTTCCAAAGTCCCGTCCACCCTGCATACCCCGCTCATGTCGGGCTCAAACGCTATTTCAGGCATTACCATGATCGGTTCGCTTGCTTCCCTGAAAGCTGACAATTTGACTGTAGCAGTCATCCTCGGCACACTGGCGGTAACCTTTGCCACGATTAACGTTGTCGGGGGCTACGCGGTGACAAACAGGATGCTGGAGATGTTCAAGAAAAAGGATGCTGGAGGAGCAAAATGAACACGATGACACTCCCCATAAATTTTGCCTACGTCATCTCGGCCGGCCTCTTCATCTTCGGCCTGAAGATGCTGAGTTCTCCGGCAACAGCCCGGCGCGGCAACATGCTCTCCGCGCTCGGCATGCTGCTGGCAATTGTTGTAACGCTTTTTAACGCCGGCCTTGATTACAAGTGGATCCTGGTTGGTGTCGTTATTGGTAGTGCAATAGGCCTGGTGGCAGCGTATAAGGTACAGATGACGTCCATGCCGGAAATGGTCGCCCTGTTCAACGGCTTTGGCGGTATTGCCAGTCTGCTGCTGGCCTGGGGCGAATATCATCAGCATCCCGAACTCTCTGTTTTTATTGCCCTGGTGACATTTCTCTCCGCCTTTATTGGCGGCATCACTTTTTCAGGCTCCATGGTAGCCTTTGGCAAGCTTGCCGAAATGATGCCAAGCAAGGCCATTGTTTTCAGCGGCCAGCATATAGTTAACGGGGCAATTCTCCTGGCAGCTCTGGTTTCCGGTGTGATATTTGCCATGAATCCTGCTGACACCTATGCAATCTTCCTGGTGATCGTGGTTGTGTCGCTTCTCTTCGGGGTCACCTCGGTCATACCCATAGGCGGCGCTGATATGCCGGTTGTTATCTCACTGCTCAACAGCTATTCCGGATTGGCTGCCTGTGCTGCCGGTTTTGTCATCAATAATACCATCCTGATCGTTGCCGGAGCCCTGGTTGGTGCCAGCGGTATTATCCTGACCAACATCATGTGCAAGGCTATGAACCGCTCTCTGGCCAATGTGCTGTTTTCAGGTTTTGGTGCCACCACACAGACTGCCGGTTCTGCTGAACAGCAGGGCGAGATCAGACCGGCCACAGCTGAAGACGTCTACTATATCCTTGAAGCGGCCGATTCCGTTGCCTTTGTTCCCGGCTATGGCCTGGCGGTTGCCCAGGCCCAGCATGTCGTGCAGGAGCTGGGTGAACTGCTTGAGGCCAACGGCACCGAGGTCTGTTATGCCATCCATCCTGTTGCCGGCCGCATGCCCGGACACATGAACGTTCTTCTGGCTGAGGCCAATGTCTCCTATGACCAACTGGTTGAAATGGATGACATCAATCCCAGGATGGATTCCATCGATGTCTGCGTCGTCATCGGCGCCAATGACGTGGTTAATCCGGCTGCCCTTGAAGATGAATCCAGTCCTATATATGGTATGCCCATCATTGAAACATTCCGGGCCAAGACGGTTATCGTGCTCAAGCGTTCCATGAATCCCGGTTTTGCCGGTATCCAGAACGCCCTTTTCTTCAATGCCAACACGAGAATGTACTTCGGTGATGCCAAGGCATCCATCCAGGCCCTGGTTGGTGAGTTTAAGAGCGATTGATCTTTGCTTGACACTTTTCAATATAGCCATCCCGCCGGAGTTGTTTGCTTCGGCGGGTTTTTTTTTGCTGATTCATGGTTATGCTTTTATTAATCTTATAAACCATCAAGAAGCAAATGGTCCCTGTTTCTTGCTTCTTCTTTTGGGCATGCAAAAGAAGAAGACTGTATAAAGAACTTTTGTTACTTCTTTTTATTGTTCATTTTTGTCGGCATATGTACCTGCCGACGATTATCAGCATTCTAGGCTGCTGATGATTGACAGACAGCTTGCCCAACTTTAAAAGCACCGTAATTATCAATTGTGAAAATTGCATTATCAGAGTTATAACTCCCATACCGTCAGCGATTATTGTACGCTGACAAAAACGAACCAACATTTTGGACAACCTAAACTACAAAGCGGGCAAAAATTAATATATGTTACGTTTCCCCCATACCGTCAGCAGTATCGTATGCTGACAAAAAGGGCAGCCAATCACTTGGTTCCGCATATTTTGTTCGCTAACCTTTTTTGTTTACCATTAAGGCACCCCTTCTAAGGGTGGTTGTTAATTTCATAAGATGATATACTTATATTAAATCGGATGCTTATAACCGTGAGAGATTAATAAATGTTTACTTGCACAAGATCCCGGAACCCTGTTTGTATTTAAGTCATGACCCTGAAAAAATTAAATTGCTGGGAGTTCATGAAATGCGGCCGCGGGCCAAAGGGCGCCAAGGCAAAGCGTCTGGGTGTCTGCCCCGCTGCGCTGGATAAAAGGCTGGACAGGATTCACGGCGGCATCAATTCCGGCAGGGCTTGCTGGGTGGTGGCAGGTACATATTGCGGCGGCACAGTTCAGGGGTCGTTTGCCAAAAAGCGGGTCGCCTGCAAACGCTGCGATTTTTACAACAAAGTGCAGCATGAAGAAGGGGGGGCATTTGAAAGGAATAATGCACTGCTCAGCCGTCTCAGGGATACTTCCTCGCGGCTTGACATTACCACCAAAAGGCTCGGCGTTATAATCGGCAGCGCCGGCCTGATCGGCGGTGCCCTGATGCATTATTTCAATAATAAGACAACAGGTGATATAGAGGTTCTTGGCCCTAACAGTAAGAGGTTGAGTATCCGGCAGCCAGGTGATATCAGGAAGTACTTTCAAAAATATCAGCCCGATTTTATTGTCAACTGTGCCATCGCGCCACTGGACAGTGATGCCCAGCTGGCCTTTGAAATAAATTACCTGGGGGCTGTCCGGCTGGCAAAAATGGCCATGCAGCTGAAAATTCCCTATATTCATTTCAGCTCCTCCGCCACGCAGTCTATGGGTGAGAACATAAGGGAAGAGGATCTTCTGGAATTGAGCCCCAAGCTTTCCAACTATGCAAAATCAAAGCTGTTGACGGAAAAAACCCTGCGATACATGCATGAGAACCAGGGGCTTGATTACAGCATAGTCCGGCTGGCAATAGTCTACGGCAAACATGATCACAAGATTCAGGGTTTTCAGCGGCTGCTATTTTCCATTGCCGACCAGTCCATGCCGTTTATCCTCAGTAAGCCGGGTGTGTGCCACTCCTATTCTAACACCAAGAAGGTGCCGCTGTTTGTGAACCATATGCTGGAGAACAGGGATGAGTTTTCAGGACAGTCCTATAATTTCGTGGATAAAGAGCCCGTGGAAATGGTGGCCCTGATCAAGGCCATCAAAACTTACCTGGATGTCAAAACGCCAAGGGAGATCTATGTTCCTTACCCTTTAGCGAAAACCGGCCAGGCTTTTCTTGTATGGCTTATAAGGCGGCTGCGGCGGCTGGGTGTCGAGATACGGCTTCCGGCTGAAATGCAGTTCATGAAGAACTTTTATGAAACACAGACATTGTCCATAGAGAGACTGGAAAGATCAAGCTACAGGGATGATGCTCCCGAGGTCACGGTTTTTACAGAGTTGACAAGTATTATTTACTACTATCTCATCCGTTGGAAGCACCTGAATCGTATCACAACGTTTAATGAAGATTTTAAGGGTTCAGAACCGGCAGGTGAGTTTCTGGAATCTCCAGAAACCCTCCTTGAGACAGTTAATAAATACACCCATAAGCCCCTGCAGGATCACGAAGCAAGCCTGTAAGCTTTCAGCATTCAGCCAACAGTCCTTTTCTTTTAACTTCTCACTTCCTATTGCTCTCGTTACAAAAAATGAGTATTAAATGGTAACCCTATAACCATCTATTATAATTATTGTTGTTAACTATCATGTATGAAAAGGACGATCAATGAAAGGTATCATACTGGCAGGCGGATCCGGATCCCGACTTTACCCTGTCACACGCTCAGTAAGTAAACAGCTCATGCCGGTTTACGACAAGCCCATGATCTACTATCCCATTGCTGTGCTTATGCTGGCAGGCATAAAGGATATACTGGTTATCACCACCCCGGAAGACCAGGAGCAATTTAAAAGATTACTTGAGGACGGCTCCCAATGGGGCATATCCCTGCAATATGCAATACAGCCTGCACCAAAAGGCTTGGCCCAGGCATTCATCATCGGTGAGGCCTTTATAAATTCCGCTCCCGTCTGTTTGGTCCTTGGCGATAATATTTTCTTTGGCCATGGCCTTCCTGAACAGATACAGAAAGCCACCCAAAGAACAAAAGGGGCAACAATATTCGGTTACTATGTCAGGGCTCCCGAGCGTTATGGTGTGGTAAGTTTTGATGAAAAAGGGAAAGTCTTTGATATTGAGGAAAAACCCTCTCAGCCGAAATCAAACTATGCGGTAACCGGCCTCTATTTTTACGACAACGATGTGGTGCAGATTGCCAGGGAAATAAAGCCATCCGTTCGGGGTGAACTGGAAATTACCGATGTCAATAAAGCTTACCTGGCCAGGGGCGACCTGCATGTTGAATTGATAGGCCGCGGTACTGCCTGGCTGGATACCGGCACCCACGAATCATTGCTTGATGCGGCCAATTTTATCAAGGTGGTTGAAGACCGCCAGGGGCTTAAAATTGCCTGTCTGGAAGAAATTTCCTATCGCTTGGGGTACATTACGGCAGAACAGGTTCGTAAAATTGCTGAACCCCTGGCCAATAACGGTTATGGTCAGTATCTTTTGCATCTTATGAAAGCAGAGAATTGGAAATAATGAGGAGTGAAGAGTGAAGAGTCAGGAGTAAAGATAAAGGACTGAGGTCTGAGGACTGAGAGTGAAGCGTGAGGTTGAACGACATTTCTGAGTAGCAAGAAAATGATCAGCAAATGAAGACAAAGTAAAAAATTATGCGCAGGCTTTTTAAGCTGATTCCAGTGTTTTTTCTTGTTTTCGTTCTGGCCGGCACAGTGCTGCTTGGAGGATGCGAGAAAAATAACTTAGCGGTCCAGGCTTCCGCCTTACCATGCAAAATAATTACATCATATCCCCATGATCCTCATGCGTATACACAAGGAATGGCTATTGACAATGGTGTTATGTACGAGAGTACAGGTATATACGGGAAATCTTCTCTGCGCAGGGTGGATTTGCAATCCGGGAAAGTATTGCAGTTGCATAAATTGCCATCTCAATTATTTGGGGAAGGGGTTACGGTCTTTGGAAACAAGATCATACAACTGACTTGGAAGGCCCAGATTGGATTTGTATACGAAAAAAGCAGTTTTAAGCTGCTGCAAATTTTCAGATATGCTGGAGAGGGATGGGGGATAACCCACGACGGAGAAAATTTGATCATGAGCGATGGCTCGGCCACTATCCGGTTTCTCAACCCGGAAACTTTTGAGGAGGAAAGGCGTATAACCGTTTCGGATGAAACTGGGCCAGTCGCATCGCTCAATGAATTGGAGTATGTGAAAGGAACAATCTATGCCAATGTCTGGAAAACGGACCGGATCGCTCTTATTGATCCTGAAACAGGGAAAGTGACAGGATGGTTGGACCTGACAGGCATTCTGCCAGAAAAATCTCAAAGTGCGATGAATATCGGCGTGTTAAACGGAATTGCCTATGATGCCGGCAATGATGCATTGTATATAACAGGAAAACTTTGGCCGCGGCTCTTCCAGATAGAACCTTTAATAAATGAGTGAGAAGTGAGGAGTTAGGAGTAAGGAGAGTGAATACAAAAGATTAGGGATTATGTTGGACTTTTTACTCCTTACTCCTTACTCCTTACTCTTCACTCCTAACTCCTGACTTTTCACTTAAAAAGAAATGAAATTTACGCAGACAAAATTACCGGATGTCATACTTGTCGAACCCGAAGTATTCGGTGACAAACGCGGGTTTTTCATGGAAACATGGCATGCCGAAAAGTTTGCCGCTGGCGGCATAACGGCGGACTTCGTCCAGGACAACCACAGCAGTTCCAGCCAAGGGATATTGCGGGGCCTGCACTACCAGGTTACAAAACCCCAGGGAAAGCTGGTGCGTGTTTTAAGCGGCGAGGTATTTGATGTTGCTGTCGACCTGAGAAGAACTTCCGCCACCTTCGGGCAATGGGTTGGCATGTCTCTCAGCGCTGAAAATAAAAAGATGCTCTGGATTCCCCAGGGTTTTGCCCACGGTTTTTATGTGATCAGCCAACAGGCTGATTTCTTCTACAAATGCACTGATTTTTACGAACCGGCATACGAAAGAACCATCCGCTGGGATGATCCTGATCTTGCCATTGGCTGGCCGCTCATTGATGACAAAGCACCAGTTGTTGCTCCAAAGGATGCAAACGCCGCCCTTTTTAGAGAGGCAGAATATTATGAGTGAGGAGTGAAAAGTGAAGAGTCAGGAGTAGTGTGTGCAGAAAAAGAGATTTTTAGGTTTTAATTCTTTTACTCCTCACTCCTTACTCTTCACTACTAACTGTATTTATGCTTGCATTAATCACCGGAGCAAACGGCCAGCTCGGCTGGGAGTTACAACGAACCAGACCGGACGATTGGGAGATAATTGCGCTCAGCCGTACAGAGCTGGATATTACTGACAGTGCAGCAGTCGCTGCACTGTTTAAAAAACACCAGCCTGATCTGGTAATCAATGCCGCAGCCTATACTGCTGTAGATAAAGCTGAAAGCGAAAAAGATGATGCATATGAGGTTAATGCGCACGGCGCGGCAAATATTGCCAAAGCGGTTGAAAATTCTGGGGCCCGTTTAATTCATATATCCACAGATTTTGTTTTTGACGGCAGAAAATCACAACCATACCTCCCTGGTGACAAGCCAAATCCCCTAAGCGTTTACGGCGCAAGCAAGCTACAGGGCGAACAGTCTGTATTGGCAGCAACCATGAACAAAGCTCTCGTCCTGCGAACAGGATGGTTATATTCTTCACATGGCAGCAACTTTGTAAAAACCTTGCTGAAGCTTTTGGCTGAAAGAAAAGAAATCGGCATTGTAGCAGACCAGGTAGGCACTCCGACCTGGGCCAGGGGCCTTGCCAGAGCAATTTGCCATTTCGCTGATATACCTGAAGCACGAGGTATCTATCACTGGACCGATGCAGGGGTTGCCAGCTGGTATGATTTTGCCGCAGCAATCCAGGAAGAAGCTCACAAGTTGGGAATCCTGCAAGGCCTTATTCCAGTTATGCCGATACGGACCGAGGATTATCCAACACCTGCAAGGCGCCCTCCTTACAGTGTTCTAGACAAAACAGCAACATGGAAAACATTAGGGTACACTGCCTCACATTGGCGGTTGTCATTGCGGCAGATGCTTGAAGAATTAAAGCAGTGAAAAGTTAGGAGTTAGGAGTAAGGAGTGAAAAGAAAGGAGAAAAAATAAACGACCAGAAAGTTAACAGATTCTGGATCGAGTAGAGTCAAAAATGGATAAGCCTCATAAGAATTTAATAGCCTGGCAGTTGGCAATGGATATTGCTGAGGAAATATATTCTATTACTGAATCATTTCCGGCTGCTGAAAAATTTGGCCTTGTCTCCCAGATGCGGAGATGTGCGATAAGTGTCCCAAGTAATATTGCTGAAGGTGCAGGCAGACACACGAAAAAAGAATTTGTAAACTTTCTTCATATATCACAGGGATCCCTCAGTGAACTTGATACACAAATGGAATTATCTTTAAGACTAAGATATATTGATGAAAATACTTGGACTGCTTTGAACAGTATGCTTATAGAAGAAGATAAAATTATCTCAGGTCTCATCCGCTCTCAAAAAAAGGCAGGCTGATGTCTCTAAAGACTTCTCACTCCTCACTTTTCACTCCTCACTCCTTACTCCTCACTGGACTCTTCTCAGTCCTCATTTCTCAGAAGGAGGCTTACTAATGCCTGATCAACAAAAATTTCAGTCCTCAGTCCTCAGTCCTCATAACTCTCTTTTAATCACTGGTGGCGCAGGCTTCATCGGCGCCAACTTCGTGCACTACTGGGTAAAAAAATATCCGCAGGACAAAGTGGTCGTGCTTGATGCCCTGACCTATGCTGGAAACAAAGCCAACCTCACTGGGCTCGAAAATCATCCCGGGTTTCATTTTGTCCATGGCGATATCAGGGATTACGACCTCGCACTGAGCCTGCTGCAGGAAAACCAGATAGATACCATAGTCCACTTTGCAGCCGAATCCCATGTCGACCGCTCCATTCACGGCCCGGATGCCTTTGTAGATACCAACATCATGGGCACCCATACCCTGCTCAAAGCAGCCAAAACCACCTGGCTTGATAAATCTTCCTCAGCCCTCAGCCCTCAGTCCTCTCCCTTCCGTTTCCACCACATTTCCACCGACGAAGTCTACGGATCCCTTGGCCCTGACGACCCCGGTTTTTCAGAGACAACAGCGTATGCACCAAACTCTCCCTATGCTTCCAGCAAGGCAGGTTCGGATTTTCTGGTGCGGGCATATTACAAAACCTATGGCCTGCCCATGACTATCAGCAACTGCTCAAACAATTATGGACCATATCAGCACCCGGAAAAATTAATTCCCCTGCTTATTCTCAACTGCCTTGAGGGTAAACCCCTGCCTATTTATGGTGATGGTCTTAATATCAGAGACTGGCTCTATGTGGAAGATCATTGCCGAGGAATTGATCTGATTCTCAAAAAAGGCAGAATCGGCGAGACCTACAACATCGGCGGAAATTGCGAAAAAACAAACCTCGAAGTCGTCCATGCCGTTTGCGCTATCTTGGATGAATTGCAACCTCTTTCTTCTCAGTCCTCAGTCCACAGTCCTCAGACCTCTTCATTTAATTCTTACTCCTCACTAATAACCCACATAAAAGACCGCCCCGGTCATGACCGGCGTTATGCCATTGATGCCACCAAAATAACCGGCGAACTCGTATATGCTCCGGTTGAGTCCTTTGAATCAGGCATGAGAAAAACTGTCGGGTGGTATCTGGAAAACCTGGAATGGTGTAAAACTGTCATGGGTGAAAATTACCAAGAGTGGATAGAACAGAACTATTCCTGACTCCGCAGCTCTAATTCTTTTCTCGTAACTCCGTCGTAATTTCAGTCTTTCTTTCTCCTCACTCCTAACT
>PKTW01000091.1 GCA_002868955.1 Desulfobulbaceae bacterium | reverse complement strand
CATGGACATGGACTTCCTGTACGACTGGCACTTTGAGGAACCCGGAGAATCCCTGCGTATCCACATGACCAACGTCAAGGAGGATAATAATTTTTTTGAAGTAGTATTGATCATGCAGAGCCGGGAGATCAGCGGCGCGGCACTGGCCTGGGTGCTAATCCGTTTTCCGGCCATGACCATGAAGGTGCTGTCCATGATCTACTGGCAGGCCTTCCGTCTCTGGCTTAAGAAAACACCCTATTATGACCATCCGAAGTATGTGCGGGAAAGGAAAGCATGAGCAAGCATATCTGCAGTATTAAAGGAAAAAAAGCAACACTATTTCCGAAGCCTTTACAGGCCTGGTGCAAAAGCACCTTGTTCAACATTTTTGGCAACCTGCGGTTCGGCAGACTGTCGATCGACAACTGCGGACAGCTCTACGAGTTCGGTGACCTGCAGGGACAGGACCCCATTATCGCTACCCTGTCCATTCATGACCCGCAACTCTATCCGGATATCCTGTTCAAGGGCAGCCTCGGCGCAGCGGAATCTTACATAAAAGGCTACTGGTCCACTGACAACCTGACCGATGTAACCCGTCTCTTTGTGGCCAATACTGACCTGCTCAACCGGCAAATGGATGCAGGATGGTCCAGAATGACAGCACCGCTGATGCGCACCTATCATTGGCTGCGGAAAAATACTCAAAGGGGCAGCAAAAAAAATATCGTGGCCCATTACGACCTGAGCAACGATTTTTTCCGACTCTTTCTTGACAGGTCCATGGGGTACTCCTGCGGTATTTTCGAGCACGAGAACAGCACGTTGCACGAGGCGCAGATAGCCAAATTTGACCGGATCTGCCAAAAGCTGGACTTAAAGGAAAAAGACCATGTGATAGAGATCGGCGGCGGCTGGGGCGGGTTTGCCCTGCATGCAGCCCAAAACTATGGTTGCCGGGTGACCACTACAACCATCTCGAACAACCAGTACCTTTATATGCAGAGCCTCTTTGCTGATACAGGTTTGGCAGAAAAGGTCACTGTGCTGCAGCAGGATTACCGGGAACTGACCGGCCGGTTTAACAAACTGGTATCCATTGAGATGATCGAGGCAGTAGGCCACCATTTCCTGGATACCTTTTTTGCAAAATGCTGCGAGCTGCTGAAACCTGACGGCATGATGGCATTGCAGGCCATCACCATCCCGGACCACGAGTTCAGCCGCCACAAAAACTCGGTGGATTTTATCAAGCGCTATATCTTTCCCGGCAGCTGCATACCATCGGTTAGTGCCATTACCAAGAGTATTAAACGCCATACAGACCTGCACCTCACCCATTTCGAGGATATCACTCCGCACTATGCAACTACCTTGCGGCTTTGGCGTGAACGGTTCTTCGCCAATCTGACAAAAGTAAAGGCCATGGGTTTCTCAAACAACTTCATTAGAATGTGGGAATATTACCTTGCCTCCTGTGAAGGCAGTTTCCAGGAGCACTATAATGGTGACGTACAGATGATCTTTACCAGGCCGCAATGCCCCCGTGAACAGATACTGCCGTTCCTGGGTTCATAACCGAAAGCAGCAGATGGGAATAAAAAAATATTCCACACCGATTAATTTCATCATCTTCCAGGCCTGCTGGTTTGCCTGTGTTATGGGAGCGGCAAAAAACCTCGGGTGGTTGGGGCCACTCATGGTCCTTTTAACCGTTCCTCTGCAGATCCACCTGTTGACGGAAAATCACAGGGCAGAGATTCTTTTTGTTATAATCTGCGGTATTTCAGGGTCTCTCCTGGAGACGCTCATGATTGTTGCCAACGTTTACACACCCATTGACCAGGAATGGGGACAGATCTGCCCGCCCTGGATGGCTGCGCTCTGGTTTAATTTTGCCCTCCTTGTCAGCATCAGCCTGGCTTGGCTCAAAGGCAAATATGCAGCGGCGGCCATACTGGGAGGACTTGCCGGACCGGTTGCTTACTGGGGAGGAGAAAAATTGGGTGCCCTCACGGTTGCCGCAACGTTCAGCAAAGGGTACGTGATACTTGCTGTTATGTGGGCCCTGGCCCTGCCGCTACTAGTTTATCTGCACGCCAGGCTGACCGGTGCTAAGCGGGAAGGCAAATGAAAATTCCGGGGACACCATGGAATGGCACTAGTTTAAGCATTAGCAGCAACATATTTGCTACGGTGCGGGATTACTTTTATTTCATGTCT
>PKTW01000082.1 GCA_002868955.1 Desulfobulbaceae bacterium | reverse complement strand
TTTTTTGAACTCCTCAAGGTTGTCAAACACCTCCTTGGTAATGGCGTAGACGATGTCATCGTCCAGTTTGCTTGAGGCTACAAAGGTGGCCTTGACGCCGATGGACTGGACGTCTGCATTGTTGGTGGCATTGGGATAGAACTTGGCCGGGATGATTGCCCTGGCATAGTAGGAGTGTTTTGTCAGCAGTGTTTCGATGCCAAGACCGCTGATGGGCACGATATTTACCTTTATGCGGCCGGATGTGGCCTCCTTGATATTGCCGTTCGGGTGCCCTACCGTGTAGAAGAAGGCATCGATCTTTTCATCCTGCAGCAGGCCGGGGGCTTCTACCGCCTTGACCTGTTCTGCATTGATGGAATCCAGGCTGACTCGGGCGGCGGCCAGAACATCCTTTGAATTCTGCAGCTGACCGGAACCCGGGTTGCCGATATTGACCCGTTTGCCTTTCAGGTCCATGACGTTTTTAACACCACTGTCTGCTGCGGCAATCAGGGTTATGGATTCAGGATGGATGGAAAATACTGCCCGCAGGTCTTTCTGGGGGCCTGCCTTGGCCCATTCGGCCAGACCGTTATAGGCCTGGAACTGGCGGTCGGACTGGGCCACCCCGAATTCCAGGTCACCGCTTAAAACGGCATTAATATTATAGACTGAGCCGACGGTGGATTCAACGGTGGCCTTGATCCCGTACTCTTTGGATTTTTTATTTACCATGCGGCTGATGGCGCCGCCGGTGGGATAATAGACGCCGGTCACCCCGCCGGTACCAATGGTGACAAAAGTCCTTGCAAATGCTTCAGATACTAAAAGTACAGCGAACAGCAGAATTGTTATTAAGATCGTTGCTCTCTTCATGGCATTCTCCGGATATAAGGTTAAAGGGTAATGGTTAATGGTAAAAGGTTAGAGGGGAAAGGTCAAAGGATAAAGGATAGCAAAAGACAAGGTTTCGAGGTGTCAAGGGGGCGAGGGGTCGAGGGATGCCATGACTCTGAAGTAGGCGTTAGGAGTGAAGAGTCAGGAGTAAGCGCCTGCGTCCTGTTCCTGACACTTCTGACCGCCAGACCCCTGTCCTGAAATAAAAAAGCAGAGCCGAAAAGACTCTGCTTCGTTGATAAAGTTAACTATTAATAACTTTTAGAAGGCTACGCGAATTCCTGCAATAATATTATGGCTCGGGCTCGCCACCTCAACGTCTCCACCTTCAATATTAAAATCTCCAGTACGAAGATAGCGATATTTGCAATCTAAAGTAACGGTTTCAGTCACTGCATATCCTGCCCCCACTCCGAACTGATAGGCAAAGACTGTATCATCTTCGTCATAATTTACACCGTCTACTGTCATCTCACCATCAATTCTAGCAAATCCTGCACCAGCTGTAACAAACCAAGAAAATGCTGACCCATAGTTAAAATCAATATATCCATTTAACAGGAAAGTTAACACGGAGGCTTCCATTGAACTCAGTATTACCCCATCAACATCTGCAGGAAGAGAAATGTATGCAATACGATCAACTTCGTTATTCTGATATGCCACTTCGCCTTCAAGTCTATAATCTCCAGTTTCCCCCAACCTGTAACCAAGAGCACCACCTACAGTAAAGCTTGTATCATATTCCAGTTCAGCTGATACCAAACCAGGAATTGTCATGCTTCCATCGGCAGGTATGGCGACACCCGCATTGAAACTCCCGTACATACCTGTTGCACCCTGACCACCCAGACTTACAGCAGGCAGAACCAGGAAAAAACAACAACAAATAATAGTTATAAGTTTTTTGTTCATTTTCCCTCCTCCTGTATAATTTTTTATTTCATTACAACATCCAACAAAAAACAAAGAAGAAAATAATTCCTTTTATAGCACTAAAGGAACTATTCAATCTTTATAAACTATTGGGGATAATACAATATAAAAGAAATTTTAGGAATGATTATTTGTTGATATTTCTTGCCACAATAGAAACTATTTTGAGGCTGAAGTCGAGTGCAGGTGTGTACTGGCAATCTTGCCCTTTAAAAAAGAATCAAAAGTTTTAATTGATTGGCAGCAATGTAAACTTGCTTAAAATGCTTTGTTAGATTTCTATTTAAAGTATTAAAACTGTAAGCGGTAAAGGGAACCATCATTTTTTTTACAAGCGCCACGACCTTTTCCAGCCCGTTTGCCTATAAAGTATTCACATTGCATCATAGTACCCCTG
>PKTW01000018.1 GCA_002868955.1 Desulfobulbaceae bacterium | reverse complement strand
CTTCATTGCCTATTGTTTTTCCCCATTATGCCTTGCGTGATGCCTTGCCTGTAGCAAACTGTTCACATGGGGCACCAAATTCACAAACTGAGATTTACAAAATTTCCTGCAGTACGAACACGTGATACTCTGTATATCAAAATAACTCCCTACTAATAGTTTCCTTTTATCATTCCACCCACAGTTTTTAAATATTGTGCAAAGCTTTTTCCTACTGATAGACTCTTGATCACCTCAACGTTTAATTATTTGCGTGCAGTCGGGCATATGCCTCATTATTTTTGACTGCACGGAACAGCAACCTGCGGAGACCTTACACATGGCTGAACGTATTATCACCCAAACTGTCATTTCAGCAGAAGAAGCCTTGCAAACTGAGATTATATTGAACCAGGCGCTCATTGATATCTTGATTGTCAAGGGCTTCATTTCCGAGGATGAACTGATCAATGGCATACGTAAGATAAAAAAAGAACGGGAGCTTCTTGCCGGTAGCTGGGACAGTCTCTCCTGAGACAATCTAAAATAAGCGCATGTCCCGGTATACTCCTCTCGCTGCCCGTAAAAATTAATGCAAGGAAAGCAGGTAGGAGCGCAGGTTTGATTTTTAGTGGGTCAGCCCGAGTTTTTTCCTGATCATTTTGCGGTGGAAATCCACGCCACTTACAGAAATAGTAAGCAGTTCGGAAATTTCCTTGCTTGTCTTGCCTTCCCGCACCAAGACCGCAACATCGATTTCCCGCGGGCTAAGAAGCCTATGTAAGGCTGTTAACCGATTGAGAAACGGCGATGTTAATTCCTCAAGTCGGGTTTCAATGATTTCAATAATATTCCTGTTGTGCACACCCAGTTCCGGAAACCGCAATTTTTCCAGGTAGGGGGAAACAAGTTTTCGCACATTTGCAAGAACATTTTCCTCCAGGCGCACCCTGTCCTGTTCACAATGCTCCAGCAAAACCTTTATCACGCCGGATTCGTCCAGAAGGAAAATAAATATTAAATATTCATACAAATGTATTGATGTCAACAATCTCATAGGAACGGAACGTTGGTATGAAAAATTTAAAATTACACCTTGAAATTTAAAAAATAATAAACATATATATCATGTGGGATAAACAATAATGCAAAATAAAACTAGGAGGGAAAATCATGGCTGAAGAAGAATACAACAAGGGCGGATATGAATCTCTCGTTTGGATCAGGGATAAAGACGGCAAAGAGTATGCCTGTTCAGCTGATGCCCTGAAGGGAAATATCAAGACAAAGGAAGAACTGACTGAAGACGAAAAGAAAAGTTGCATGGATGTCAGTCAGCTGGTTGGCACTGAACGCTGGTAAATCAATTATATCTTTTTTGACAAGCTCCGGTTTAAACTTGTGATAACAAGGTGCAACCGGAGCTTTTATTATGGAAGACCTTCCTGAATCTGAGAATGTAATTTAATCATTAATATTTACTTGTGTTAAGAAAACTCAACTTATAACTATAGGCAAGACACTCTGACATGGATAAAAGGCTTTTTTATGTAATGGTACTGCTGCCGCTTTTTTTCAGCGGCTGCGCCACCAAAAATGGAAATGGCATGAAACCTTTAGAAACCGTAAATTTTGTTGATCTGTCCCGCTATGTGGGAGAGTGGTATGAAATTGCCAGGTATCACCACAGGTTCCAGGAAGGATGCGTCGGCAGCAAAGCAACCTATAGCCTGCGTGATGATGGCAAGATAACCGTGATCAATGAGTGTTATGACAAGTCCTTTTCCGGCAAGCTCCGTTCGGTAAAGGGAAAAGCCTGGGTGGTGGATAAAGAGACAAATGCCAGGCTGAAAGTTTCTTTCTTCTGGCCCTTTGCCGGAGATTACTGGGTAATTGACCTTGGCCAGGATTATGAATATGCCGTAGTAGGCCATCCCAATCGAAAATACCTGTGGATCCTATCACGGACACCTGTCATGGATGAAGAAGTGTATAAATCCATCCTGGCGCGTTTGCAAAAGCAGGAATACGACACTGCAAAACTCATCAGTACAGATCAAAAAAGCGGGGATTAAAACTATGACGCTCAGGGAATATTTAAGCGGTGTGGCGGGGAAAGGGGTCCTGGCCACGGCAGATGCAGAGGGCAAGGTCGATGCTGCCATCTACTCCAAGCCGCATATTATGGAAGACTCCACCCTTGCCTTCATCATGCGGGACCATTTGACACACCATAATATCGGGTCTAACCCTTATGCCACGTATCTTTTTATCGAGGATGGCCCCCATTACAAGGGAATCCGTCTCTTTTTAAAAAAGGTTCGTGAAGATACCGACCCTGACCTGATTGCCAAAATGACAAGACGCCACCTGACCCCTGAGCAGGACAAGGAAAAAGGCCCGAAATTCCTGGTCTATTTTGCCCTGGAAAAAACACTTCCCTTGATCGGCAGCGGCGAAACCGGGATTACGGTATTATGATATGCTCATGCAATACCTTTGTTTTTGGCACCTCATTAATTGAAAACTTGCGGATGTTGACTTTATCCAGACCAACCTGACAGGAGGAATACCCATGAAAACCTGCAGCTTGAATGACTTTATGGCAGAGATAAATCCCTGGCTTGACAAGGATTATATCAAAGAGGCCCACCTAAACGACAAGGGGCATTTCATTCTGCAGTTCCGGGACGGGATGAAAAATGTTTATTATATTGACGACTGCAACGAGGCCCAGATCAAAAAGGTCCTGAAAGACCTTAAAAGTAAAGGTATCCCGGTCACAGAATAAGCGTCAGCCTTAACTGCTTAGTTCAGCCTGCCTGACAATTTTTTCGGCCAGGTCCTGAAACACCAGGTTGTGAAAAATAAGGGTTGAATACCAGTACAGCCTGCCCAGGACACCCCGCGGATAAAAATGTGCTGTCTGGATCAGCATGTTGTCCTCAATAACAAACTCCAGCCAGGCCTTGCCGGGAAGCTTCATCTGGGCCAGCAGCAGGAGCCTCTTGTTGGGTTTGATATCAGCCACTTTCCAAAAATCAAGGGCGTCGCCAACACGTAATTCTCGACTTACACGCCGGCCGCGGTTGAGGCCGTACCCGCCGACCATTTTATCAATGGCTCCCCTGAGCCGCCATAATATATTGTACTTATACCAGCCCCTTTCTCCGCCAATTGCAAGAGCTGACTGGAAAACCTTTTCCGGTGCGACGTTGGCAAATTAAACCACGCGCCTGTCCCGGATTATCGCGCTGGAAGGATCGTCCTGATTAATAATATCACAAGTATCTCCTCCACTCGAATCGCACCACCTGCTGATAACCTGTTCATCCTCAATTTCCTTGATTGCCCGGCGCACAGAGTCCTCAAATGAAAGGGGGTTGATTTCAGGAAAATAGCGTGCTGCATTGTCATTCTGTTGCACGGTTTCTGATTTCAGGCCTTCCACCAGTGCTGCCGCAATTTTATAGGGAACCGGGGTAAAAAATATCAACCAGTAGGAAGAAAGTCTCGGTGTCAGAACCGGCAGGGGAAATACGAAGCGCCGCAGCCCCATGACCCTGGCTGCAGATAGCATCATGTCCCGGAAACTCGTGGTATCGGCGCCGATATCAACGATAATGTTCTCCTCGGTTTCAAGCCAGATGGATGCAGTGAGATACGCTAGGACGTCGTCAACGGCAATGGGTTGTGTCCGGGTGGTCACCCACCTGGGTGTGACCATTACAGGCAACTTCTGGGTCAGGTTTCTGAGTATCTCGAAACTCTTGCTACCGGCCCCGATGATAACACCTGCCCTGATCCAGATGGTGACTATCCTGTCCTGCCGCGCAGAGAGCACCTCGCCGGTCTCTATCCTGCTTAACAGGTGTTCGCTGGCAGTATCCTTGACCCCGAGCCCGCCCAGGTAGATAATCTTCCTAACACCTGCTGCAATGCAGGCATCCCTGAAATTCTCGGCACTCTTCCGGTCAAGATCGCTGAAATCCCCTTCTGCCCCCATGGAGTGGATCAGGTAGAAGGCCACATCAATATTTTCCAGAGCCTGGGCAAGTTTTTCCTTATCGAACGTATCCCCCTCGACAATTTCAACCTGCTGCCTCGCTTTTTCCTGCACCTTCAGGACATTTCTTACAAAAATCCGGACCTGCAGTTCCGGGTAGTGCAAAAGCTTATCCTTCAGCCTTCTGCCAATATATCCCGTTGCTCCTGTAATGAGAACCCTGGTCCTATCCATATGCTTTCGCCAAAAAAAATTTCAGGCCCTGTTCCTGAGCTTCAGTTCGATTGGATGCGGGTTGAGGTAATACTGCTTCTTCAGGTATTTCTGGCCATATTTCCGCACATAATGATTGACAAGGGTTATCGGTACAATCAGCGGAGTATAATTCTGGTGATACTGTTCAATAATTTCCTGCAGTTCCTGTTTTTCATCCTTGCTCAGCTGCTGTTTGAAATATCCCGCCATATGCTGCAGAACATTGACATTCTTCTTAACCGTTGCTCGAAGCGACAATGCCTGCATGAGCATGGCTTCATACTGTTCATACAGGGACTCCTGTGGGGTCTCCTTGACGCGGGCAATAAGACGGCCCATATCCCTGTAATGCTGCTGGCTGTGCGACATTATCTGTAGCTTGTGCTCCGTATGAAAGGCAACAATAGCCCCTCGCCTTTTCTTCTCTTCTGCAACCTGTCGCCAGCGCTTGAGGGCAAAGATGCGCTCAATGAAATTCTCCCTCAAGGCCGCGTCATGCAGCCTGCCTTCCTCCTCAACAGGAATCAGGGGAAAACGGGCCATAAAAGCCCGGGCAAAAAGGCCAATGCCCTTATTGCTGCCGGGAAACCCCTTTTCTGTATAGACCTTGACGCGTTCCATGCCGCTGCTGGGTGATTTGCTTTTGAAAATAAAGCCGCAGAGGTTTTCGCCCGCAAGCTCCTCCACTCTCTTTTGGGCCCAATTAAGCATGGTATCGGTGCAATCCTTCCGGGTTTTGGAGGTAAGTAAACGCGGTGATTCAGGATCACCAACCAGGCGCAGCGTCTCGCGCGGAGTGCCAAAACCTGCCTCAACCTCCGGACAGACATCCACAAAGGTAAAGTACTGGTCCAGTGTCCCTGTAATATACCGGTCATGGCTATGCCCTCCGTTGTAGCGCACCTCCTTCCCGAGCAGACAAGAACTGACACCTATTTTTATTGTTTGGTCCATGGCACTATTTCCCTTGCTAAAAAAAATAATTCAATTTCATTTTATATTTACTTTCAGGGTAATCTTGTTTTGCTCAATTGTAAAAAAGAAATTCCGATCCTCTTATATTGTAGTTATTTTTTTCAATAAACAACTCCTTAATTATGGATATACTAATGAAGAAACTAGAGAGCAGCTCGTTGGCATCAATGGAGTTTGCGCTGAACTGGCAGAGCGCAGAAGCAAAACACAGCGAACTCTATTACGCATCCAATGTGAATATGTGGCGGGATATTTTTCCTGCAGAAGTGGAAAAGAAAATCCTCGGTGCCAGGGAAAATGAAACATTGACCTTTGTATTCAATCCTGGAGTTGTTGTGCCGGAATTTTCTCCCGCTAAAGTTCTGGACCTCTCACCAGGACAATTCAGCTCCATCCTTGTTTCCGGCCACAAAACTGCACCCCGGTTCGGGAGATTCTATCCCGCCGGACTGCTGCGCAACGTTCCAGGTGTTTTTCCCCAATCTTTGAACCCGTTCCGGGTCATCGGGTTTGGTGATGCCAGAACCCAGGTGGACCTGAACCACCCGTTGAGCAGGCAAATCCTTGAACTCAAAATACAGGTTACGTCAATCCGCCAATCATCGGTGGAAAGAGGTGGGCGCTGCACTGACTGGCTTGAGGAAGTGACGCATAACGGCCCAGGTATGCAGGCCCGCGCCAACGGTCAAAAGACTGTTTTTGCGAACAGGCAGGGTTATGATAGACAGGATGAAGATGCAGATTCCTGGTTTTACTCGGTACCCCGCCTTGTTGGTCATGTCGACACACAGGCCAGCTCAATGCTCTGCAGCATCTATTCCAGGTTTATGCACAGGAAGGACAGGGTGCTTGATCTTATGAGCAGTGTCCAATCCCACCTGCCCGAAAACTATGATCTTGCAATAACTGGTTTGGGATTGAACAAGGCAGAACTTAAGAAAAATCACGCCTTAAAAAGCCATGTCGTTCATGATTTAAATTTAACGGGCCAGCTGCCATTCAATAATAATTCATTTGATAGTGTGGTCTGCAGCCTTTCCATAGAATATCTCACTAATCCACGCGGAATCATCAATGAGATCAGCCGCATACTTGTACCGGGCGGCAGGGTGCTGATCAGCTTCTCAAACCGCTGGTTCCCTCCGAAAGTAACGAAATTATGGCTGGAAATTCATGATTTTGAGCGTATGGGCCTTGTTCTCGATTATCTCCTGGATAATGGCCGCTTCTCAGAACTTAATACCTTTTCGGCCCGCAATTGGCCGCGCCCGGCCAATGACAGGTACGCAGGGAAAATTGCAACCAGCGATCCAATCTTTGTTGTTGCGGGTACCCAAAAACTGCAGTGAACCGGATATCCTGTTCCGGTAAAATTTCACTGCCCGTTTACTTTGGTGTAAAGATTATTTTCAGGAAATTTTCCGATACTGCAACATTTCCATCCCAACTTGCTGAAAATTTTGCATTTTAATACTTGTGGTTGCCTTCATTTCTGGTATAAAGTCTTCTTTTCGGGGTGAATATTTCAATGAAAATTTCGGAGCCGCTCCCGTCCTGGACAAAACCGAAAACCTCGTCGGCATCCTCTCGGCTATCGACCTGCTCAGGGCCCTGAAGGATTCTATAGATCTGCAAAGAAAATAAAGTAACTATATGATTTTGTATTCGTAAGCATCATCAATTCTTTCTCATTACAACTGTTGGCCTGAATGGGTATTAACTGAATTCATGTACAGGGGACGGCTATGCTTTTACATCATCGTTTTATAGAGGTGGCAAAGAGGCAGGGTGAAAAACTTGCATTTATCGATCGCACTGCAGGCAGGGAGGTCTCATACTCCAAAGCGCTTATCGCTTCTCTTCTCCTGGCCGGTAAATTCAAAAAATACGACAAGGGATTCCTGGGGGTGATGATCCCCACCTCTGCCGGCTGCGGACTCACCATTCTCGGTGCTTTGATGAGCGGCCGCACCCCGGTGATGATCAATTATTCCACCGGGGCAGAAGATAACTGCAGGTATGCGCAGGATAAATGCGACTTTGAGACCATTGTCACCTCTAAAGCACTTCTGCAAAAGATTAACTGCCCCCATGTGGATGGCATGGTATACATCGAAGACATCATGGCAGGCCTGAGCACGCTTAAAAAAATAAAGGCCGCCGCAATCTCCAAGCTTCCTGCTGCAGCTATCCAAAAACTGGTGGCAGGCAACAGCAACCAGCAGGATGCGGTCATCCTCTTTACCAGCGGCAGTGAAAAAGATCCCAAGGCCGTTGAACTTACTCACCGCAACATAGTTTCCAATATCGAAAGTTTTTCCGACCGCTATAAATTTACCGAAAATGACATATTTCTGGCTAATCTGCCCTATTTCCATGTATTCGGGCTGACCGGCAACCTCTGGGTCCCACTTTAACATGGCATGAGCATTGTCACCTACGCCAACCCCCTGGATTACAGGAAGATCTGTGACATTGTCCGGGATGACAAGCCGACCCTGATGGTCGGCACCCCAAGCTTTTACTGGGGTTACCTGCGCAAGTCAGAACCGGGCGATTTTGCCAGCCTGCGCTATGCCATATGCGGGGCGGATAAGTGCCCTGATGCCCTGCGCGAAGGCTTTCTGGAAAAGCATAACATGGTCCTCTATGAGGGCTATGGCACAACCGAAACATCCCCGGCAATTTCAGCCAATGCCGAAGGCATAAACAAGTCTGGCAGTGTCGGGCTGCCGTTTGAAGGTGTCCAGATCAGGATTGAGCATTACGAGACCGGTGAGGAATGCGCTGTGGGTGAAAACGGCAAGATCCTGGTCAAAGGGGACCTGGTCATGAAAGGCTACTTTAATGACTTTGAAGAGACCTCACTGCATATACGCAGAGGTTGGTACGATACGGGCGACATGGGCAACCTGGATGAAGACGGGTACCTCTGGCATGTGGGCCGCCTGAAACGCTTTGTCAAGATCGGCGGTGAAATGGTATCGCTTATCAGGGTCGAGAATGCCCTGGAAAAGCACCTGCCTGACGATGTAATCTGCTGTGTGGTTGAGGTGCCTGATGCAATCAAGGGTGCCCGCATAGTTGCGGCCGTAACCGCGCCCGTTGATGAGAAAAAAATTCTGAAAAAAATCGCAGCTGATCTGCCGAAGATTGCCCTGCCAAAAATCTTTACTGTCATCGAAGATCTCCCCAAGATGGGCAGCGGTAAAATCGATTTCAGAAATGTGACCCGCATGGTTCGGCAGAGATTAAACAACGAGGAAGACTAAACAGGATTTACTGCTGAAATTCCACAAATCATCTTTTTTCTACACATTAACCAGTTGGAATTATTATTTTTTATTTTCTCTCCCTCTCCAACATGTTGGGACTCGTCCTGGTTCATACCACAACATGTTGTATATATAGACTTACCTAAAATTACCGAACATCAAATATATGGAATAAAAAGTTAAAAAATACTTGACATTTCCCCACCCACAATGCACCATGGAATCGGAGAAGGGGAGATTTTTTCTATGACTCTATTGAGTTAGCCGACTACATATCACTCGATGCAAAAATCTACAGTCTTATTGATATTCTTTGCCGTTCTTGCTCTGTATTTTCCATTTGCGGCACAATCTGCCGATATAGGTGCGTCTTCCTCTGGAACAGCTATTCTCACCTCAGACCACAAATTTTCACCAGAGGAAGATCGGCTTTCTGAAGTTCGTCGGCAGATCATTGCTTCCTACCAGCCTGCCCCGAAGAACTCGTCCGTTCTTCTAAGCCGGTCATCGGAAACGAAGAAAAAGCCTGTACGAATTGTCAGGATTGCAGACAGTTCATTACGCAAGAAACTTTCAGCCCGCAGCGCCATTGTCATTGACGCAGGAACTGGCGAGGAAATCTACTCCCATAATCCCGACCGGCCAGGACAGCCGGCCAGCACCATTAAGGTTCTCACCAGCCTCATTGCCATAGACTACCTGAAAAATAATTCCCTGGTACCCGTTTCCCGTCGGGCTGCAAGCATGCCGCGTTCCAAGATATATATCAGCAAAGACAAATCATACTATGCCAATGACCTGATCAATGCGGTGCTTCTTGCTTCGGCAAACGATGCCAGTGTGGCCCTGGCTGAGAAGATAGGAGGAACAGAATCCGGTTTTGCCAAAATGATGACAAGAAAGGCCAATGAACTGGGTGCTCAACAAACAATCTGCAAAACAGCCTCCGGTTTAACAGCAAAGGGTCAGCAGACCACTGCCAGAGACCTGGCAATGATTTTCGGGGAAGCCATGAAGCATGAGGAATTTGCCCAAAGGATCAAGCTTCCCAAGGCAAGAACCTCCTACGGCAAAACCCTCAGGAGCCACAATAAGGCCCTGTGGCAGATAGCGGGAGCCCAAGGCGGCAAGACCGGCTACACCTGGGCTGCCAAACAGACATATGTCGGCAAATTTAAACGCAACGGCAAAGAAATCATCGTGGCAATCCTCGGCAGCCGCAACATGTGGAATGATATTGCCAAGCTGGTTGATTACGGCTTCAGCAAAAAACAGCAGCTGCAGATAGCCGGCCCGGAAGATAACAAGACAAAAACTACGGGTGACTCCTCTTCACTTACGTCCGCTCTGGTTGTCCTCTCCGACAACAAAAAAACTGAAAAACTTTAAAAGCTGCCAACTCTTCTCCTAAATTCCTTTCTTCTTCTCCCCTGTTTATTTATCGTAACGATTGAATGCGCTTAACGTTTAACGGGTTGCATCTCCAATATATCTTGGACCAGACAGGCAAAAAATTCCTATGAGAGACAAAGAAGCAACGCGGTCTGCCTGGAGCAAAAGGCTTGCTGTACATACAGCTTCACCCCAGTGGGGCAAGGCTGCTGAGAAATTGAGGGGTCTGCGGGAATACCGGGATGCTGCCACTGTGTTTGCTACTCCAGACGAAACACTGCATCAGGCCCGCATCAACTGCCTTGCTGACGGCAAAAATCTTGTCATGCCGTCCCCTTCCATCCGGGAAGGATTTTTCATAGTGCCGGCGCACACTGTCCCCTTCAAAAACCTTTCTGTGGCAGTAACCTACAAAGGGCTTGAAAAGCACGGACAACTGCTGAAATTCGAAGCTATTCAGGAACTTTCTGTAAATCTTTTACTCACCGGCTCACTGGCAGTTGACCTTGGAGGCGGAAGGCTCGGGGACGGCAATGGCTTTTTTGATCTATGCTGCGCCCTGCTCCAGGAACTTGGCGCTCTGCAGCAGAACTGGACTGTTTTGACCTTTATCCTTGAAGAGCAGATTTCCCGGGATGGTCTCCCCCGGGACGCCTGGGATATTATAATGTCCGGAGCAATAACTCCTTCCGGCATACATCCCTTCAACCCGCCACAGCAGAGTCCCGCGATCTTCTGGGATGTACTGCCCAAAAGCCGGCTCAAGAAAATCGATCCGCTCTGGAAGATTTATAGCGCGAGGGTAAAAGACCATAGGGATCGGGGGGTATAGGGGGACATGGGGCCAAGGGGAAAAAATGTTGGTCCACATTGGAGTACTGGAGTATTGGAAACATAAAACATTTAATGAGATATTCTAAAACTATTACTCCATCACTCCAGTTATATAGCCCGTAACTAGAGACACCTATCACTTTAGCTCACTTTAGGAACTTGTAACTTTAGGCACTAAATATTCCTGCAGACACGGCCAAACCCCCCGGGATTAAACCCAGAGGCCCAAAAAACCCGGGCCTGGGCATAATCAATAAACCAGTGCCCGCCCGGATTTCTTTTATCAGATGTGAAGATAAATGGCTGGCCTGCTGAAAAACAGCGATGCAGGTATAATTCCTTGCTGTTCTTTGCCTTTACCGCCAGGGACAAAGCCTCTTCAAAGGTAGGCAATCGCCAGTCATTATGGCCTGCAAAGTTAGACATGTTCAACTCGCCGATCCAGCTCTGTATTGTACGGATAGAGTTTATGTCGCTCCCTCCCCGCTGCCACATGAGTTTTGTTGTCCTGTCAGTTACGGTCAGGCCGTCCCCATTGTCCACAAGATAGCCTTCTGCATTTGCCTCAGGATTGTATCGCCTTTCAAACAGGCCGGAGCGTTTGATCAGGCCCGCAAGTTCCCCTTCTTTAAAGGCCAGGGGGGTGCTCCGCAGATTGCGCAGATGCAGTTCAGGCACAGGGTCTGAGGGCTGGGGCAATCCGGTTTCCCGCAGGACCTCTTCTTCTTTTGCCTTGATGGGTATAACCAGGGAATCGTTATCACTGTCCACGACATTTTTCTGCAGCCACAGCTTGATGGCATCATCAATGGCATAACTCGCATCAAGGGTGGTTGACTTGCCCTGCCCGGCTATACATGTATCGATCAATTCCTGCGGCGCTTCTATCCTGGCTAGGATCCTGGCGTATTTTATGCCCCGCTCCATGAGGAGCAGCCTTGCCGGCAGCTGCCAGTTATCAATATAAAAATAATAAAAGCGCTCGTTCTTGTTTTTTACCCTTTCCTTGCCGCCCCAGCTTTCAAACATACCAAAGGTGTCAGCCGGCTGCAAATCCCAGTCGATGGAAGCCTGTGTCCGATCTATGCCCAGTTTCGTAAAAAAACTCATACATTCTCCCTGTATTCGGAGTTAATCACTGATAAAACAATAGTCTATTTTTAAGAATAATTATCAATAAGAATAATTTGTCAGATATTTCTGGCAAGTTCTTTTTTCTGTTCCCCGCAAAAAGCAGCAGGCGGCAGCATAAAAGGAACAGGGGCGGCAATGGTGCAGGACTCTCATTTTTTTACCATAATTATATCCCGATTTTGTCAACCGCATAGATCGGGAACGAAGTGAGGCTTCGAGACAAGTCAAGAATCCGCAAGCCATACGCGTCAGGTATTTCATCCTGATTCTAGGAGGCCCCGTTGCTGATTGCGAGACTTTTTTTATAAGGTATCAATTTTGTCTGTAAAGTTTTCTTGCAATATGCCGAACGAGCCAATACATTCATCTACGCAGAAACAATCATACATTTACGCATCCTGTTTTGGCGATACCGGCAATACATTGGTATGGCAGGAGTTGTCGAAACCACGGATGCCTTTGCAGGTTCACGGATTCTGACAGATGCCGTATGAATTGAAGCTCCCCGCGGCAAGTTACGGTGAATGCACGCGCTGTTCCTGTTCAGTCCACCCTATTGAAGCACTATGAAAACAATTTCACTTACACCAAAATGGACCTTTGAGATCATGCCAGGCTCTCCCATGCAGCTTGGTGCAACCATTGTGCCCGAAGGCATCAACTTTGCCGTTTTTTCCCGGCATGCAGCGCACCTGTGGCTCGTACTTTTTACGCCAACAGGAAGTAGCATCGGTGAAATTGAACTGGATCCTGTCCGCAATAAAACCGGAGACATCTGGCACATCCTGCTCTGCACAAAGCAACATGACCTGCAATACTGCTTCAGGGCAAACGGGCCCCACGACCCCATGGGATCGGGTCTCTTTTTTGACGACAAGACCCTTCTCCTTGACCCTTATGCCAAGGCTCTTGCCGGCGGCGAAAAATGGAATGGCCCAAGTAAAAAACAGGCCGGCTTCAGGCGGCGCTGCCTTGTCGTTGACAACCATTTTGACTGGGAGGATGACAGGCCCCTGCAAATCCCCCTGCAGGACTCGATCATCTACGAGATGCATGTCCGGGGGTTTACGCAGCATCCCAGTTCCAATGTAGAGCATCCCGGCACCTTTGCCGGTATAATAGAAAAAATACCCTACCTGCTGGAGTTGGGCATCACGGCTGTGGAACTGATGCCCATAGCCGAATTCAATGAAAATGAAAACACCAATATAAATCCTGTACGCGGTCAGGAACTTCTGAATTTCTGGGGTTACAGCCCTATCACCTTCTGCGCCCCCAAAGCTTCCTACGCTGCTGACAATAAAAACGGCAACCAGGTGAGAGAATTCAAAGACATGGTCAAGGCACTGCATAAGGCCGGTATAGAGGTAATCCTCGATGTGGTGTTCAACCATACGGCTGAAGGCGGCAGCGACGGCCCGCTGCTCAATTTCAGAGGGTTGGACAATTCAATTTACTACCTCCTCGATCCAGCCACCAGGGCCTATCTTAATTTCTCCGGCTGCGGCAATACCCTTAACTGTAACCATCCCATTGTCAGGCAGCATATTATCTCCTGTCTGCATTTCTGGGTTATTGAGATGCATGTGGACGGCTTTCGTTTTGACCTTGCCTCCATTCTTGGCCGGGACCAGAACGGCG
>PKTW01000012.1 GCA_002868955.1 Desulfobulbaceae bacterium | reverse complement strand
CAGCAGTTATTTCACAGAATGTTCAAACGAGCAGGATATCCAGGTTGTAGTTCTCATTCCGGCAGTAGAACATTTGCAACCAGATTGATTGAGGATGGAAAAGATATTAAAGCAGTTAGCAAATTAATGGGTCACGCATCAATTGCCATGACTGCAAGATATGTTGAAGACAACCCCGAGAGGTTAAAGAAAATTGCGGCAAGTGCAACTTAACTGTAATAACACAGACTCGATCTGACATAAGTGAAAGTAAGATTCCGACCCTTTCTGACAAGTCACTCTCTGTGATGCAGATTTATATTGGCTATCTTGAACGAATCGTTGTCAGTCGAAACTCAACCTTCATAGCAGAAAGTTTGATTTTGTATCTATAGAATTTATGGGGTTATTTTTCAATTATTCTTCTGATTTAATAAAATTTGTCTTTTTCTTTGTGCCTCTAATAAAAAATTTGCTTTTTGCAAAAAACGTCTAACTTCAGCTACAGTTTTATTCATCCAAGGGACATTATAAAAATTCTGTGAAAGTTGCAGTGCCTTTGAAAAATAAAAAACAGCCTCTTGTGCCTGTAATCTTTTTGCATAAGCTTGTCCAAGTAAATGATAAGTTTTGACATCACCAGCAGCATTTATGGAGGATTCTTTAAGGGCATTATTAAGATAGCCTATCGCTTTCTCATACTCACCTTTTTGGAGATAAGCATTTCCAAGCAATCTTAGACATAATGAAATGCCTGTACTTTTTACATATTTCCCTTCATTTCTCAATTGTTCATAAAGATATAAGGCCTTTTTTAAATAAGTAATTGCTTCTTCGGCTCTGTTTTTTTCAACATAGGCTAAACCAAGATTTAAATTCGCTCTTGCCTTATTAGGACTTTTTTGCTGAACATCTTTCCAGAGGGTTAATTCATCCTGCCATATTTTATTTCTCTCGTAAGTCCAATATGAAAAAAGCATAGTAATGGTTATCAGCGAAACCATTACTATTCTTCTATTTTGCACAACTTGTTTAATGAATAGAACCATTATCAATATAACAAGCATGGATGGAAGATATGTACGATGTTCATATACCATTTCTAATGGTATGACTGATGATTCAATTACTAAATTGCCTAGAAACCACAAGATACAAAACGAGTAGAGACGGTTTTTTCGGGCAGTATATATTGCCAACCCCAACATCCCTGCAATAACTAGAATTGCTATTATGGTTGTCGGTGGAGAAAACAGAGAATAAGAGAGCGGAAAGTCATAATCAAGGTTGAGACGACTAGGAGCAGGAACCACTAAAAGCGAAATATAATGTAAAATAACCCTAGGTTGAGTAAGCAATCTTTCAATCAAACTAAAATCTCTTCTATCATATCCAGTAAGTATTCCGCTCAACGAAAAGGTTGCTAAATAAAAGTAAAGAACCGTAAAAAATACTAAGCAAATTGCTGCAATCCAGAAGATTTTTTTTCTTGAAATTTTCAGCCTAAAGTTCTGAAAAAAATACCACTCATATAAAATAATAAATATTGGCAAAGTTATTGTGTTCTGCTTAGTACCAAGTGCCAGTAAACCTGCGATAAAAGCAATGGAAAAGAATATAATCCTTTTTGTTCTCTCCGGATTCAACCTTGCTTTCACATAGAAAAGCATTGCCATAATATAGAATAATGCAGCCATGCTGTTCATGCGTTGGACAATGTAGGTTACTGACTGAGTATGCAGGGGGTGGATCAACCAAATAAGTGCTGTAAAAAAGGCAATAAATTGAGATTTTTGATACTTATCTTTGAAAATAGCGAGCTTCAAGGTTGTTTTAACAAAATAAAACAACATTATACCTGCTAGCAGATGAATAAAAATATTTACTAGATGATAACCCTTTTCTTCGAGGCCATGAAAATAATAATTTAGAGCAAATGAAATATTTGCTACAGGGCGGTGATGATTAACACTCTCAAACCCTGCTTTTAGTAACTCATCTAAAGATAAGCTGGATATTTGTATAAAGTGGTTGCTCCAAATATTCGGAGCATCATCAAAATGGAATGAATGGTTAAGGGTACCTGAATATATTATGACTGTGAGTAACAGTAGGCTTACTGTTTCTAACAATAAGTATTTTTTAGTATAAAAATATATTGAAAAATTGTTTTTCTTGGTTTCTTGAGGTGCGGGAATCTCTTCGCTAGGCTTTTCCTCCTCTTTGGAATGGGACTTGAAGCTTTCAGGATTTTGAGATGATTTTATATTATGTATTGGTGATTTTTCTTTATTGGATAACTCGTTATTTTTTAAATTCTTCTTTCTCTTTGATCCCTTCTTTTTTTTACGAGAAAGTTTTTTCTTATCTACCATTTAACTACCCAAAGTGTTTATTAACCAAAACTACAAATAGTTATTTCTTGCCAACATCTATAATCTGGCTCGGACAATTTTTATCTTCAATATATACTGGCTATCGTCATTTTTTTGAGAAAGCAAATAAAAGTATGGCTGATTGTCAGGCTTAATTCAACTGTCAAGTTCTCACTTGTCAGTTCGTAAACCAATTACTGCAATTTAACTCCTTGACAGTTGTAAACCTTACAAGTACCTTTTTTCTCGACAGATGCTATGGAGGTTTGTCATTTCAGGTGGTTAGGGTGTACAAGTTTTTTAAAAGGTGATCCCGCTTAGCTCCACCAATCAAACAAGAAACAGATGCTGCTGAATAAGCTCCCTCTCTTTTCATATATGCCCCTTTCCGAATGCACTGTCCCGTGAAGGGGCTTTTTTTGTCGTGATTCCACAAAATGTTTGAAAACTTTCAACATATAAATCCATGAAGGTTTTTACCACAGAGATCACGCATTCCGAAAAACAATGCAAAAATATCTTATTTGCATTGTTTTCCTATCCTGGAAACGCCGCTTGACAGGAAGAAAAAAAAACCTCACGCACAACTCTTTCCGCCTCTCATCAAGACAACGAAAACAAGTTGATCGCAGCACATGTGCACGTATAAATATATTGTAGTATATAAATAGGTTGTATAATATATATCTTTACTTATTATAATGATTCACAGGGTAAAAAGTGTGGATTTCAAAAGAGGTTGGAGAAGATGTTCGGAAAATCTATTAGAAATGGCATATCAATTATAACACTCTTCCTTCTTCTGCCGATTATTAACAGTTGCAGCGATCAACAGGAAGCACCACCAGAACCCCAAGCTCATCCCCAAACAAAGTTTTATCTGGGGCTTATACCGGAACAGGATCTTTTCAGCCAGAAGGAGCGGTATGCCCCTCTTGCCCGCTATCTTTCTGCAAAAACAGGGGTGGATGTCGAACTCAAGATTCTTTCGCGCTACGGCAACATCATTGATAATTTTATTTCCGGCAAATTGGACGCTGCTTTCTTCGGAAGTTTTACCGGTGCCCTGGCAATCAAAAAACTTGGAGTGGAGCCTCTTGCAAGACCTGAATATCTTGACGGCACCTCAACATACTATGGTATGGTTTTTACCAGAAAAGACAGCGGCATAAAAGATGCGGCTGCCATGAAGGGGAAGCGCTTTGCTTTTGTTGACATGGCAACAACCGCAGGCTGGCTCCTGCCTCTTCACTATTTTCAAGATATCGGTATTGATGATTACCGGACATGGTTTGCTGAATCCTATTTTACCGGAACCCACGAGGATGCCATTTATGATGTTCTCGACGGCAAGGCGGATGTCGCTGCTGCAAAAAATACGGTCTTTTATCGGCTTGCCGGCACTGACAAGAGATTCTTGAATGATCTGCAGATATTGGCAACTTCACCGAAGGTTCCTGCCAATGCACTGGCAGTGAGGAAAGACCTGGACGGTTCCTTAAAAATAAAGTTGCAAGAGACCTTGCTGCAGATGGATCAGGACGATCAAGGCAAGCCTATATTGCTGAAATTCGGGGCGAAAAAGTTTATAGAAACAACTGAAAAAGACTACGAACCTGTTTTTACCTATGCCGATGACATCAAACTCGACCTCCATAGATACGATTACAGGAACCAATAACATCCACAAACACACATTTGTCCATTTTAAACTTTTTGTGCAGTATGGTGTATCTTTGTAGAAAATGCAGGTGCTTTGGAGGCATCCCTACTTTATGAAACAAAAAGTCTACTTCGCCTTATTCCTTCTTATTGTCTGTTTTCTGGCAGGAGGATTTTATATATTAAAAACAATAGATGGGGTTACAGACAATCTCGAAACTATCATCACCCTCAATAAAGTAGAATTCTTAAGAGAAACTTTGCTGAACAAGATCGTTGTCGTGCAGGCGGATCTGCTCCTTAAGGATACTCCCCACGCCAGACAGGTAGATACCTTTATTTCACATGTGGATGAAATGCATGAAGCTTCTCATAACTGTTTGAGTTGTCATCATTCAGAAGAGGTGAAAAGTCGTATCATACAATTTCAGCAGATGATTAATCAATATATGAAAAAATTGAGCCGGATCTATACATTAAGGGCGAATGAAGCACGGTTGAAAAATGAGAAGCAGAGCGCTTTTGATCTTGGCCAGCTAACTCTGGAGGTCGTCAGCAACATCGTCATCTCATCTCAGCACAAAACGTCTCGGCGGATCCAACAGGCACGGCAGGATATTAAACATTCAGAGCTATTCCTTTATACTCTAATGTTACTCGGACCTCTTCTCATTATCTTTACGGCCTTTTATTTTTTCAGAAACTTTACCCGGTCTGTCCTGACTCTTACCAATGCCACCCGGAAAATTAAAGATGGTGACATGGACTATAGGATAAAAAACCAATTAAAAGACGAGTTCCGTGAGTTGGCCAAGTCCTTTAATGACATGGCAATTTCTTTGAAAGAGCAGCAGCATAAAATCCAACAGGCTGAACGTCTGGCCGCAGTCGGTGAGCTTGCCGCCGGACTGGCCCATGAAGTAAAAAACCCTCTGGCAGGGATAAAGGTCTCCATCGAGGTGCTTAAAAGCGAACTGAACCTCGAACAGGAAGATAAAGAAATATTTTTGCGAATCATCAATGAAATAAACAGGATAGAGTCATTACTTAAAAATATGCTCAACTATGCCCGCCCTTCAAAGCCACAGCCGGAGTTTTTTAATATTAACGGAATTCTGGACTCCATAATTAAAATCTCAGAGTATTCACTCAAAAGTCCAAGCGACCCATCCCGTTTGACTAAGGATATCAATTTTGTCAAAGATTTTGCAGAAGATATCCCGGAAATTTATGCTGACCCCGGGCAACTGCAGCAGGTGTTCCTGAACCTTCTCTTAAACGGGATTGATGCTATAGATGAAAAGGGAACTATAACCATAAAAAGCACGAGAACTGCGGACGAATGCCTGCAGATCCAGATATCCGATACCGGCAAGGGTATTGCCCCGGAAACTCTCGACAATGTATTCAATCCGTTTTTCACCACCAAGTCAAAAGGAAACGGATTGGGATTGGCGATCTGCAAACGCCTTATAGCGCAGCACAAAGGCAACATCGAGGTCTTCAATAATCCAGAAAGTGGAGCTACGTTTGTCATAACTCTGCCGGTGAAACTGAAAATCGAGGAATCCACATCATGAAAATAAATGGCAGAATCTTTCTTCTCGATGATGACGAACTGATCGTTACCATGCTCTCCAGGGCCCTCAGGAACGAAGGATTTGAAACACATGTGCAGACCAGTAGCGACGATATTATTAAGAAGATGGAGGCGTGGCATCCCAATGTTATACTGCTGGATATTAACCTGGGCGAAGACCGCAACGGTCTGGACATCCTGGCTGAGATCAAGGCAAATGAACTCGATGTCCAGGTTGTGATGCTGACAGGCGATGATACTGCTGAATCGGCAATCAAGGCCATGAAAATCGGGGCCGCTGATTACCTGACCAAGCCCTTTAATATTGATGAAGTCATCATGGTCGTCAAGGGTGCGCTGGAAAAAGTAAAACTGAATGATGAGGTCAGGTATCTGCGTAAGTCCCGCATGGATTATGCCCATCATGAAATGGTGGGCGAATCCCAGGTGCTAAAAGACCTTATTGAAAACGCAAAAAAAATTGCAACCGCCGGGGTCCCCACCATCCTTATCACCGGTGAGTCAGGGACGGGCAAGGAAGTCCTGGCTCGCTATATGCATTACTGGATGCATCAGGAACGGGGAGAAAATCCTGAAGATGTGCCCTATATTGCTGTGAATTGTACCGCTTTGCCGGACAACCTTATTGAAAGCGAACTTTTCGGCCATACCAAAGGGGCTTTTACCGATGCGAGGATGGATAAAAAAGGCATGTTTGAGCTGGCCGACGGTGGCACCATACTACTCGATGAAATCGGTGACATGCGGGCCGACCTCCAGAGTACATTCCTCCGGGTTCTCGAAAATAGAAAGATCCGCCGGCTGGGCGGCACGGTCGATCTTTTGGTTGACGTGAACGTGATCGCCACAACGAACAGAGACCTCAAAGAGGCCGTGGCTGTCAAGGACTTCCGCGAGGACCTTTTTTTCCGTCTAAGCACCTTTTCCATGCATCTGCCGCCTCTCCGTTCCAGGCGCGAAGACATTTCGCTACTGGCTCGATATTTTCTTGAGAACTTCAAACAGAAATATGCCAAGAAGGATCTCGAAGGCTTTACCTCTGAGGCGGAGAAGCGGTTAATTGAATACAACTGGCCTGGCAATGTCAGGGAATTAAAGAATGTTGTCGAAAGATGCGTTGTCCTGGCAAACAGCGAGCTTATAAGCCTTGAGAATGTGCCCCTGGAATTGGGCGCAGAAGGCGATTTGCCGTTTGTCGAAAGACGCAAAAACCCGCGGCTTATCCTGCCTGAAGAAGGTATTTCTTTAGATGACGTGGAAAAGGATCTGATCAGACAGGCCATGGATCGGGCCGGCAACAACCAGACCAAGGCAGCAAAACTGCTCAATATGTCCTATGATACCCTGCGCTACCAGATTAAAAAGTACAATTTGAAGTGAAGGTTCATGGCCCTGAGAACCAGGCTTTGATGCGCCTCTTGAAGAGGCTGCTGCCGCATGCAACTAAATGACATTTTCAGGCACAAAGGCACAGAGGCACAGAGGCACAAAGTTTTAAAAACTGATTTGATAATATTTCATAAAAACACAAGACTTTCTATTTTCCCTTATTTACATCGGCCTTAAGACTCTGTGCCTGAAAGGGATAAAGCCTTTGTGCCTCTCTGTGCCTCTGTGCCTGTCGCATAAAATCAGGCAAACCTTATCCCCACTCTACAATTATCTTCATCCATCATTTTGCTCCAGACGACCACTCCGGTTCTGTTGTTCATTTTTTCATCAAAACCGATAACCTGGGATTCCCGCAAGGGGTACTGGGACAGCAGACCTATGCCCCTGTCGCTTATATCAACTACCTGCGCCACAAGTGACCAGCGGGTATAGTTCCCCTGATCGATGACGCTCATCTGGAAAGGGATATTTTCTTTATTTGGCTTCCTGGGGGTCTTTCTTGATTTTTTTTCAAAAGCACTGCCGGTGAAACGGAAACCGATCTCAGCGTTTTCCTCTCCTGTCAGCACCTGCTGCATCACATCCGTGAGTTCAGATAGGTTAAAAGGCTTGGGGATAAAGTGGCATGCCTTGTTGGCAATGGCCGCGTCATTATTTTCACTTAACTCGGAAGCGTCCAGGCAGCTTGCGGTCATAATAATGATTTTGACCTCGGGACAGGCATGCTTCATTCTTTTCATTAACTCCAGGCCATTCATATCCGGAAGATGAATATCGAGTAGGCACAGGTCGTAGATGGAGCAGCTTATTTTTTCAATTGCCTCAGTGCCCGTAGCTGCTGTATCAACATAATATGACTGCTCTTTTAAGGCTCTGGCAAGGGAATATAGTATGAGTTCGTCGTCATCAACAACAAGGACAAGCTTTTGCATTTATCCCTCTGGATGGAAAGTTTTTTAGATGTTAGTTCGTCTTAAGTTTTGCTTACGCAAAATTAACATAGCAAAATATGGGCCATTAATTATCATTCTTGAAATAACATTCAATATATTTCTAACTACATGTATATATTCTATATTCTTCAAATATTGCTCCTGCTTTAAGAGTGTTCTTGTCGATACAATGAATAAAAATTCAGGATTTTGGCCAAAAATAATATGGGATATTCCCCACTTTCTAATTGAGTAGAGTAAGCAATTTATTAGGATATGGGTGGGCTAGACCAAACTCGATAGTGCCCGACTTCCGCGTGGGCCCTTTTCCCGCTTGAGCACATCTGCCCTGCATCTGCCACCTCTTCACACTACAGGCGTAAAGATATTCTTCTGCTGGCCCGCTATTTTCTGGAGCACTTCGCCCAGAAATATACCAAGAAGAACGTAAAGAGCTTTACAAGGGGACTTCATTTGATTATTTAAACTATGCATTCAGAAGAGTTCTGGGCAACCCTGCTCCAGGCATCCTTGATTCGCCATTGAAATCTCTTGCTGCACATAATCTTGATAATTACGCTAACGTAATGGGCAATGGATATGTTCACAAATAAAATAACACAGCAGCAGGCAAAAGACACCGGAATGGCAATGGTTCTGATCTGTCTGCTGATTATGTTTATGAGCGGGCGAGACTTTTTGCTTCCTCCGGCTATTGCACTTCTTGTCCTGACCATGACCTGGCCTGCACTATTCAGACCCCTAGCCAAATTGTGGTTTGCTCTCTCTCACTTCCTCGGAAGTATCGTTTCCAAAATCCTTCTCTCATTACTCTTCTTTACAATCGTGACCCCCATAGGATTAGTCAGGCGTCTTGCTGGAGCTGATTCCCTGAAATTAAAAAAGTGGAGGACAGGAAGTACATCTTCATTTACTGACCGAAATCAGACATATTCCGCTGAAGACCTCGAACGCCCTTATTAATTTTCCCTTTCACGAAGGACAGATACAATGGATTTCATAAAAGACCTCTGGGGCTTTCTAAAGGTGCGGAAAAAATTCTGGCTCCTGCCGATTATCCTCTCCCTGCTCCTGTTCGGGATCCTGATCGTCCTTACCAGCGGATCGGCCATTGCTCCCTTTATTTACACCATATTTTAGGTTCTGAAGAAAGTGGCTTCTTCCATCCTTGGCATATCTGCATTTTACCATGATAGTGGAGCTGTATTGTTAGTGGATGGAGAGATCATCGCAGCAGCCCAGGAGGAACGCTTTTCCCGCCGTAAACATGATGCGAAATTCCCCTCGCAGGCAGTGCAGTATGTCCTGACAGAGGGAGGTGTGCGCATTGCCGATCTCGACGCCATTGCTTTCTATGACAAGCCCTACCTGAAATTCGAACGGCTGCTCGAAACCTATCATGCCTTCGCTCCCCGTGGATTAAAGAGTTTTCTTGCCGCAGCTCCGGTCTGGATCAAGGAAAAACTCTTCATGCGTAAAATGGTCTGGGAGGAGTTAGAGCGGATTAACAAGGATCCTTTAGCGCAGAAACCACCCCTGCTTTTCCCGGAGCATCACCTCTCACACGCTGCCAGTGCTTTTTATCCTTCGCCCTTTAATGAGGCCGCTATCCTGACAATAGACGGCGTTGGTGAGTGGGCAACCACGACAATCGGCAAAGGGGCAGGTAAGGACATAACGATCCTGAAGGAACTCCCGTTCCCTCATTCCCTCGGTCTTCTCTATTCTGCCTTCACCTATTACTGCGGCTTCAAGGTAAACAGTGGTGAATATAAACTCATGGGACTTGCTCCTTACGGGAACCAGGATAGTAAACGTATCGAAACATACAGGAATCATATTACAAGCGAGCTTGTTGACATTAAGGAAGACGGCTCGATCCTTCTTAATATGGATTATTTTGCTTATGCCACTGGCTTGCGCATGTGTAATGATGAAAAATGGGAAGCTCTTTTCGGCATAAGCAGACGGCTGCCGGAAAGTGATGTAACGCAGCCATATATGGACATGGCCTTGGCCATTCAGCAAGTTACTGAAGCAATCGTTCTCAGGCTCGCAAGGACTGCCAGGAAACTTACCGGCTCTCCAAATCTGGTCATGGCCGGGGGAGTTACTTTAAACTGCGTTGCCAACGGCAAACTGCTTCAGAGCGGGATATTTGAACAGCTTTGGATCCAGCCGGCTGCCGGTGATGCCGGGGGTGCCCTCGGCGCCGCCTATGCTGTCCGGCATATCTGGCAGGGAAAGGAAAGGCTGGTGAAAACCGCTCCGGGTGGAGATGCCATGAAGGGTGCCTTCCTGGGCCCCGCATTCACATTCATAGACATTGAGCGGGTCTCCAGGAGATATTCTGCCCCATATAAAAAATATGATGATTTCTCTTCTCTCTGTCGTGATGTAGCCGGATATCTGGCAGAGGGGAAAATTACAGGCTGGTTTCAGGGAAAAATGGAATTTGGCCCCAGGGCACTTGGGAACAGGAGCATTCTTGCTGATCCCCGCCATCCGGAAATGCAGAAACGGCTCAACCTGAAAATCAAATACAGGGAAGGATTCAGGCCATTTGCCCCATCAGTTCTCATCGAGAATGCTGCAGAGTACTTTGATTTGAACGTGGTTTCGCCTTACATGCTTCTGGTTGCCACGGTCAAGGAGAACCGGCGGAATCCACTGCCGCCAGGATACGAAGAGATGGACATGCATGAACGTCTATACCATCTCCGCTCAGACATCCCTGCTGTGACTCACGTCGATTATACGGCGAGAATCCAGACGGTTCACAGGGAGACGAATGAACGTTACTGGCAACTGATAATGGCATTCAAGGAATTAACGGATTATGGACTGGTGGTGAACACCAGTTTCAATGTCCGCGGAGAACCCATTGTCTGCACACCTGCCGATGCCTATCGCTGTTTCATGAGGACCGAAATGGATTACCTGGTCATAGAGAATTTTCTCTTTGACAAACGGGAACAGCCCCCATTGAACGATGGCGAAGACTGGCAACAGATGTATGAACTTGATTAGGTGCTGATCATCTTATTGTCATATTCCAATTGGAAGTTGCAGAAGATAATCTGGCAGGCAAACTTGAAAAGGAAGTTCATGCTTATAAAGCTGTACAAGCAGGTTAAACATTTTGTGAACAAATCTATCACTGCATCAGGCTTCATGCTTCGTAGCGCTGGTGAATCAATTTAAAAGCTATTTTTCTAATATTAAACGATTATTGAAATTGTCTTTTTCATAGCACTACCTGAGTCAAAGAAACGCTTTACAAGGATGACTTTATTCGATTACATTTACGCCAGACAGGCAAAAGAGTTCCGGAGAACCTTACTCCAGGCCTTAATTTTTATAAAAAGACTTTGGGGAGGGCTTAAATGGTTTTTCTCAAAGGATCAGCCTCTGCAGGCAAATCTAGAATTGGCCTTCTTCTTGCCTCAGGGGCTTTTTTCTCATTCTCTTATCGGACATAAATCATGGCAGCAGCAAAACAGAAAAATAAAGAGGAAAACATCCCTGAACCGGCAAGTCGGCCTGTCAGTGATGAGGCGATTCTCAAAGTAACCAAAGAGGTTGTAGTGAAATTCATCGAAGTAGGACGGCTGACCCCGGCCAACTTTGACGAAACCTTTCAGAATATATACAAAACCGTACACAATGCTGTCCGCTCCTGACCCGATTCATTCATTTCAGAATTGCTCATGAATGAATCTGGCTAACCCATATTCCTTGTATCGGTGAATCTTCTTTCTTCTCTTAATCGCTTCCCTGATCATGTCCGCCACATTCACATTATGGGTGTCTGCGGCACAGGCATGGGTTCACTTGCCGGCATGCTCAAGGATTCCGGTTATGTTGTTACCGGGTCTGATGAAAATGTCTACCCTCCCATGAGTGATTTTCTGGCCTCCTGCAATATTGAAATAAAAAACGGCTACAGTGCTGAAAATTTAGTGCCGCATCCCGACCTTGTTGTGGTCGGAAACACTATACGGAAAACAAATCCTGAAGCCCAGGCTCTGGCCGAGCTTGGCATCCCCTATGTCTCCTTTCCCCAGGCCCTGGGCCATTACTTTCTTGCCAATAGAACTTCACTCGTGGTGACCGGCACGCACGGGAAGACCACCACCTCATCCCTGCTGGCGACTATGCTGCACAAGACCGGCCAGACACCTGGATTCATGATCGGCGGCCTGGTACAGGCATTCGGCCGTAATTACAATTTAGGGGATAGCCCCTATTTTGTCGTGGAAGGCGATGAATATGACACGGCCTTTTTTGACAAAGGGCCGAAGTTTCTGCACTACCAGTCCCATATTGCCATTGTCACTTCCATTGAATTCGATCATGCGGATATCTTTGCCGACCTTGAGGCTATCAAGGACTCATTTTCGCGCCTGATGGCGATAATGCCGAAAGACGGCTGTGTTGTGGCCTGTTTTGACAGCCCGGTGGTGCAGGAAATAGCTGCCAAAGCACAATGCCCTATCCTAAGTTACGGGATGGATAAAGGAGCTGAGTGGAGCATCAGAAACCTTGCGGTTAAACCCGGAACTACCTATTTTGATGTTATGCACAAGGGCATGCTCTACGGAACATGCAAAAGCCCTATGCCCGGCAGGCATAATGCCTTAAATGCGCTGGCCGTGATCGCGGTTCTTGATCGGCTCGGCATGGATAAAGAAGCAATCATTGCCGGACTCGGGAGCTTTGAGGGTATTCGGAGGCGCCAGGAGGTCCGGGGAGTGGTAAACAACATTACGGTGATCGATGATTTTGCCCACCACCCTACCGCGGTTCGTGAAACCCTGGATGCCCTCAAGCAGGCATATGACGGCCACCGGCTGGTTGCTGTTTTTGAGCCGCGCACCAATTCCAGCAGGCGCCAGGTTTTCCAGAAAGATTATGTGTCGGCCTTTGACGGGGCAGACATGGTAGTGTTGAGGGAGCCTTTGCCGCTGCCCGAATTTCCTGCAGCCCAGATGTTTTCATCCAGGCAGCTTGCTTTGGATTTGCAAGACCGGAGCATAGATGCCTTTTCCTTTGCCGACACTGATGATATTCTGAGTCACCTACGCACATTCCTGGTGCCCGGTGACGTGGTGGTAATCCTTTCCAACGGTGGCTTTGATAATATTCATGCGCGGCTGCTGGAGATGTTGGGGGAAAGATAAAGGACTGAGGACTGAGGAAGTGAAAAGTGAGGAGTTAGGAGTTAGGAGTGAAAGAAAAGGGCTGAGGGCTGAGACAAAACTGGGGAAATAATATATATATCAAACAATTACTTATAATATGTCCACATGCGGATAATTTTTACAATCTTTTTTTCTGTAAGCACCTGATAAACTAACCTGTGCTGGATATTAATTCTGCGAGAATAGGCACCGCTCAAATCTCCAACGAGTTTCTCGTATGAGGGGGGAGTATGGAATGGATTTTCTTCAATGATAGATAGAAGATTTTCTACCCGTGGCTTTAAACCATCTCGTTTTATTTTTTTCGCATCCTTTTGAGCCATTTTGGTGAAAATTATTTTCCAACTCACCAATCCAGCTCCTCAGAACATTCTTCAACTGAAGTTGCTAACCCTTCCTTAATCGATTCCCTCATACCAGGAACCGATGTCAAATAAAGGGTCTCTTGTATTGCCTCCCAATCATTCTCTGAAACCAGGACGGCACTGGCTCGCTTGCCTTTGATCGTAACCGGTTTGTGATCGGATGCGACTGCGTCCACTAATCCATATAATTTTGCTCTTGCTTCTGAAACAGTAAGTGTTGTCATAATATTGCCTCCTAAAATTAACGTACGATATATCGTACTAAATTGCAATGATTTATTAAATTTGTCGAAGGACTGTTGGCTGAGATTAAAGGCAGAAGGACTGAGGACTGAGAAGTGAGAAGTGAAGAGTAAGGAGT
>PKTW01000059.1 GCA_002868955.1 Desulfobulbaceae bacterium | reverse complement strand
CTCGATATGTTTCTCTTTAATGATTTTATCGGCAAAGAACAGGCACCCTATCGCAGACTTGCACAGGAAGTTACCGATGCGCTTGTGGCCCAGAAAACAAAATATCCTGAAATGCTGACAGTGGTCATCACAGATCCGATAAATACGGTCTATAACGGCATGGAAAGCATTTATTTTTCAAGAATGGAAGCTGAAAACATCCAGGTGGTATTTACTGACCTTGAGCGGCTGCGGGACAGCAACCCTGCCTATTCAGCTTTTTGGCGTATTTTTGTGAAGCCTTTTGGCAACAGTGCCGGCGGACTTTTACCAAATCCGTTCGGAAAAGGCCGTGTTACCCTGCGCAGTTATCTGGCCCTATTTAATTTCAAGGCCAATCACCGCAAAATCATAATATGTGATGGTGCTGAAGGCTTATCGGCTCTCGTAACTTCAGCCAATCCGCATGATGGGAGCAGTGTCCACGGAAATGTGGCACTATACTTTACAGGCCCGGCAGTGCTTGACCTTTTGCAAAGCGAGAAGGCAGTACTTGATTTTTCCGGTGGGCCCACTTTGCCTCTATATCCAGCTGGAAACTTACAAAATATTGATACCGAAACAACGATTCAGATAGTCACAGAAAAAAAAATCAAGGATGTTCTTATTGCAGCCTTAAGTCAGGCAGGCGTTGGGGACAAACTGGCAATGCTAACATTCTACCTTTCGGATAGAGATATTATTAGCGCCCTGAAAAAGGCCCATGGTCGCGGTGCAACAGTTCGAGTTCTTCTTGATCCCAACAAGGATGCATTCGGCAGGGAGAAAAACGGCATCCCCAACAGGCAAGTGGCCGGTGAATTGGTTAAGGCTGGTATCCCGGTCAGGTGGAGCAATACCCACGGAGAACAGTCACATACCAAAATGTTTCTGGCAGAAGACAGACAAGGGCGGAGCACAGTAATATTGGGATCGGCAAATTTTACAAGGAGAAACCTCGAAGATCTGAACCTGGAAACAGATATAGCAATACGCGGGCCCAAAACCACACCAATATTTCAGGATGTTAGAAAGTATGTTGATTTGCTGTGGAGTAATATTGACGGCAGAGAATTCAGTGTTGATTATATTGAATATGCGGATAATTCATTTCTTCGCCGGTTGCAGTATCGCTGGATGGAAGCAACTGGTATGTCGACTTTCTGACAAAAGAGGCAGGATAGTTCCTTCTTGTTTCCCACAATTTTAATATTGACTCCTTCATGTCATACATGAAAAGCTAATCATACAAATTGATATTCATTAAAAACATCCAGTTGCATTAATCCATAATCCTACCTTCTCCACCGGACCTTCTTTACTTATTGACGCCTGTCATAAGATTATTCGATTGACAAACTGTCCAGTTAAATTTATTGTTGCAACAATGTGTATCCAATGTTGCAACAAAATAACAAAGGTGATTCTGTGAACAAAACATCTGCGTTACGGATTAGGATTGACCCGAATCTACATCATCAATTCTTAGAAATTTGCAAAAATCAAGAAAGACCGGCCTCGCAAGTTATCAGGGATTTTATGAGACAATATGTTCAGTTGTATGGTGGTGGATTACAACTTGAACTCTTCAATGTCAGTGAAAGTTTTAAAATTGTTAGCAATGTGGCAAGAAAGATGGATGGTTAAAAAACAGATGAGCAAACCGAGAAGGGAAGTAGTCAAATGATTAGGTTTCACTGATGGAAACGAGAAAGGTTGAGCGCTTCGATCTCCGAATTGAAACCTTGTTGAAAGTTCGAGATGAAGCAATAGCAGACAAGCCACCGGTACTATTTTCCCGTGATATATCGTGCGACGGAGTTTTTCTGGCTACAGACTGCCCGTTTCCCATCGGCACCAATCTTGACCTGAACCTTTTGCTGCGCCAGCCTGAATTTGGCAGTATGCCAGAAGATGAAAGAATTAATATTAGTACAAGTGGCAAGGTGATACGGACGGATGATCAGGGAATGGCGGTTGAATTTGATAAACAATATAAAATTTCACGGTTGAAACTAGAAGCTTAGCACTTAAAAGTTTTTCGAAAAGTTAATAATGGTATGATTACAAGTTGTTATGTGAACTATTATATGCGGATCTTTGTATGAATCAGCAAAGTTGCCATTTCCCTGTCCGTGTGGGACGCGACATGCTTTTTGCCAACAGCTTCTGAAATTCCGGCCCGGGAATTTCCCGGGCCCCAAACTGTTCGAGATGTGTTGTTTTCATCTGGCAGTCGATCAGGTCAAAATCCCATTCCAGCATTTTATTTACCAGGGAAACCAAGGCAATTTTCGAACTGTTCGATTGCAGGCTGAACATGGATTCCCCGAAAAAAAATCCACCCAGGGAAATGCCATAAAGCCCTCCAGTAAGTGCATCATCCTGCCAGCATTCCACGCTATGCGCATAGCCCATGTCATGTAGATGACTGTATGCTGTAATCATGTCCTTGGTAATCCAGGTGTTGTTTCCCTTTCGCACATCAACTGTTGCACATGCAGCAATGACCTGTCGAAAGGCCGTGTCCATGGTCACAGAGAATTTTTCCTGCCGCATCAAACGGGAGAGTCTTTTAGGAATTTTAAATTCATCCGGAAAGATAACAAGTCGTGGAGAAGGTGCCCACCAGAGAATAGGATCCCTTTCCGAAAACCAAGGGAAGATGCCGTTGTTGTAAGCAAGGAGAAGTCTTGCCGGGGAAAGATCACCGCCGATGGCCAGTAAGCCATCTTTTTCCGCCAGTTCGGCTGGGGGGAAAACAAGTTTATCCGTGAGCTGATAAACAGGCATTACATTTATTAACCTAAAAATGATTGCAGCATCTGATATAAAATTATACCAAATGCCATGACACTCATGGCACAGGGGAGGATATATTTATAGACCTTTATAAATGAAGCACTGAAATAATCGACCGTGAGCAGAAAACAGAGATGCACAGGCGAGAGCATCATGCCGGCGTAGCCCATGCTGAAGGCCAGAACCAGGGCGGCCATGGGCTGCATGCCGATCTCACCTGCCGAGATAAAACCAACAACAATGGGAAAGGCCGCCCCGGCGAAACCGATGGCAATGCCCGTCACCAGGCCGGCGAGGAAGGGCAGAAATGCAATGATCAGTCCAATGGGGACCCGGCCTGTTGAAAGTTCTCGGCCGGCCAGGGGGATGAGCCCTGATGAATTCAACAGTGATTCAAAAATCATGACACCGGCCAACGTAATGAATACATTCGCTGTTTTCATGGAAGCTAGGTCTGAAAACATTTTACGGGAATCATTTTTTCTGCGGAGCCAGATTATGATCAGGCTGGCAATAAGTCCGGCCAGCATGGATAGAAGTTTCCAGGAGGCTGGATTCAGGCCGGGTAGCATTCTATGGAAAAGTCCTGGAAGTATAAGAGTCGCAGCGACAATAATGCCAATTGGCAGCAGAACCTGCACAATGCTGGCCGGATTTTGTTCCGCAGGGTCATCGGTATTGAAAGAAAATGTCTGGTGTCGAAGCAGGAAAAAATATCCGGCCGCGAGGCTTACAAAGGTAAAGGGAATCTGCAGGAGCATAAATTTCCAGGTCGGTAGGGTGAAAATTGACAGAGTTACTATAACAACCGGATAGAGCGGCCACCAGTATTCCAGGATATGCCTGAACCAATAGTTGACTGCGGCTTTCCATTCAGGAGAATTGCTGTTGATTTGTGCAGTCCGGCCCACTAAAGGAGCGGAAAAGAGTGCTCCACCGGGCATGGGGACAAGGCCGATGGCAGCTGGAATGAGAACAAGGCTGAGCGCCTGTCCATGTCTGCCGCCATAGCGGCGGGCCAGTGAAACAATGGCATTGCCGTTTTCTTCTGATGCCATGAAGTGCCCGATTTCCATGATAAGGGTGATGGTTGTGGCCAGAAGCCAAAGTTCGGGGCGCATAAGGGCCTGCCATAAATCAGCAGGCAGAACCTGCATACTTTTCCCGGCCCACAGATCAAGGGCCATGCCGCCGCCAATGAGCCCCACACCCAAAGGAATCCGTAAACGACTGGCAGCAAGAACAGCAAAGAAAACAAAAAGGATCTTGGCAACAGCAGAAAAATCCATAGGCTCAATTGATAATCCAACTATTCAAATGTGGCATGATTCAGAAACAAAAAATTCTTTTTTATAGTAGTACTTTTTCTCTGTTTGCCCGAAAGAAAAAGTACCAAAAAGAAAGGGCAGCCGTTCACTTGGTCCAGTATTCTGCGGGACTTCCCTGTGCTGTTCGCAAAGAACGGGCGACATCGGAATGTCGTTTCACTCCGCCGAGTCGCTTTTCCGTTCTGTGCTGTGCTGCGCGGCAGCGTGAAATGGCATTATTAACTATGTTAAGTTAGAACTATATGCAAAATAAAAAAGGAGACAGATTTTGAATCTGACCCCCCTTTTAAAACAACTATATAAGTATCTGTTCAGGAACGACAAAAAGACCGTTTATGGACAGGTACTAAAACGGTTGCATGACCCAGATGCCGCAGGGACAGGTAGCCCGGCAGAAACCGCAGGCAATACATTTATCAGGGTCGGAGATGTATTCATAACCAACAGCGGTGGGCACCTCCCGGCGGGAGATGGCACTGGTCGGGCACATGGTCTCGCAGAGATGGCAATCCCGGCACTTGCCGCAGGAAAGGCAGCGATATGCCTCACCCTCAACGTTCACGCCACACTGGACATCCGGAATATAATGGGTTGTTGTCAGGCTTTTAAAATCGATCAGTTTCTTATCAAAAGGCACCCATTGTTTCCCCTGGACATGCGAGATAATATAGTCAGCCGATTTCTTGCCGCTGCCAAGGGCATTGGTTGCCAATCCAGGGCGCTCGACATCACCGACAGCAAAAACATTGGGTTCGCTGGTCTGTCCGGCTGCATCTGTCTTGATCCAGGCAGCACCACCGACTGTCAGGCATTCCACTGTATCGGGCAGAAATTTGAGGGCCGGGATGTCGCCGATGGAGATAATTACGGTCTGCGCCGGAATGAGGTCACCCTCAGTCGTTACGAGGCCGTCCTTGGTTACTTCCTTGGTTATAACCGGCCAGCGGAAGGTGGCGCCAAGAGCCTCGGCTGCTTCCTTTTCTTTGCCAAAGGCCAGAGGCTTCTGGATATCAACCAGGGTAACCTGTTCTGCACCAAGCTGGTAAGCTTCGTAAGCTACGTCACAACCCACGTTTCCGGCGCCGATGACCACGACCTCTTTGCCGACCTTCATCGGATTGTCGCTCTTGGCTGACTTTAAGAAGTCAAGCGCTGCAATAACACGCTCTTTTCCAGGAAAAGGCAGGCGGCGCGGCTCATGCGTGCCGACCGCCACGATGATATAATCAAATTTCTTTTGCAGTTCCTTGAATTTTGACTTTGTCATCTCAACGCCGAAATTGACGTGGATGTTTTCCATTGATAGAAAGCGGTCAATTTCAGAATCCCAGATGGCCTTGGGCAGCCTGTCCCACGGTATGACCTGGGCAAGCTTGCCACCGACCTTGTGGTCCCTTTCAAAAATATGGGCTTCGATACCGGCCAGAACAAGCTGCCAGGCGGCGTTCATGCCTGCCGGACCGCCACCGATGATGGCGACTTTCTTATTAACCTTCGGCGCTGTCTTTGGAGGCGGGGCATCTTTGATGGCCCGGCCCATCATGGCCACATCGATACTCTTGTCAACAGTCTGGCGTGAGCACCCTTCCATACAGAGATTGGGACATATATGGCCGCAGACAGAACCTGGCAGGGGCGTATGTTTCAATACCAGCTCGTAAGCTTCCTCCATTTTCCCGTCTCGAATAAGGCGCAGCCGGTCGATGGTCGGTATATGCACCGGACAGTAAAAGGTGCAGGGCGCGGCTTTTTCATGGTTGGCCCAGTATGGCTGGCGCCTGCGTAATTCGCCGGTTTCGATGAGGCCGATGGGGCTGCGGTCCAGGCCCGGAGCCAGGTCGCGCAAAGGATCGCCGCCAAAGGCCTTATCCCAAACCTTATAGCGGAATTCACTCATGGGCATGGGGCCGGAAAAGATCAGGGCGCGCTCCTGCGGAGAAATGGCCATGAGAAGTTTCCATTCTCTTCTCTTGGAAAGTGTTTTTAAAAGCTCTGGTCTGCCGATTTTTTGGAGATAATCAGGCATGCGGTCCATGAGCCACTGCCACTGCTCGTCATCCGGTTCGATTTCCTTGACATTGGTGCGGGAATAAGTGTCGTCGGTTTTACCGCGGTAATAGATCCAGCCGCCCACCGTACCGACACAGGGACGATAGCCCAGGACATTGTTCGGGTTTTTGGGTTCCACACCGCAGATAATGCCAATGCCGCCGCAGTTGAACTCGGCAAAGGTATCACCAACCGATCCCAGGACCCAGAGTTCCGGCCTTTCATAGTCAGGGTTCCACTTTGTCATTGTAAGGCCGCGGGCCCCGATGGATCCCTTGATCATGACGCGCCCCTGAGCCAGGGCATTACACACACCGTTGGTAGCATCACCCAGGACAACGATGTCAGCCCCGATATTGAGATAGCCGACGTCATCAGAGGCAGGGCCTTCGCAGATAATAGTGGTGCCGGGCTGTCCCATGCAGCCGAGACGCTGGCCAACCGGACCCGTGATTGTCAGGTGGTAGGGGCCGCCCTGAGGCATCAACCTGCCGCCCACATTATGCTGGCCGTATGTTTCCAGGACAAGTTTCTTGGATTTCTGGGCCGCGGCCTGGACTGTCTCCTCAAATTTCTGGGAGCTGATACGCTGGCCGTTACTGTCTAAACCCTTAACTGTCAGGACCTTTGTTGCTTTCTTTTTCGGGGTTGTCTTCTTCTTAGGACTCACGATTGTGCTCCATTCATAGGCTCAAAGCGAACAATTAACAGATATATTTTATCTGCAGCTTCTCTGCTGCAGCAGCATCATCTATACCAATGGCATCGGACATACCGATGGGTAGACTCTGGGAGCGGCCCAACGGTGCCAGGACCTTTCGCATCTCAGTGCTGATGGCCATAAAGGTGTCAGCGACCCGCTCGGCAACCTGATCTGGATCGAGGCGCCGGTAAAGTTTTGTATTCTGGCTCGTAATGCCTTTCGGGCAGATGCCTAAGTTGCAAACGTTGCAGCGGTTTTGTTCGCTGCCCAGGCAGCCGGCTGCAGACTGCATCATGTACTTGCCGATATGCACACCGGAAGCGCCAAGCATGATCAGGGCCAGGCCGTTCTGGGTGACATTGCCGTTCTTGCCGACACCACCGGCAGCAAAAAGCGGGATCTCGTTCTGCTTGCCCTGGGCGACCAGGTCAAGGTAGCACTCGCGCAGGTTGGAGGCGATGGGATGACCCGTAGCATCCATGCTGACGTTGTAGGCTGCTCCGGTACCGCCGTCAACACCGTCGATCATGAGGGCAGAAGCATAGGGATTGCGCACCAGATTGTTGAGAACCGACTTGGCCGAAGTGGAGCCGGAAATTTTCGGATAGACCGGGACCCTGAAGCCCCAGGCCATGGAGAGGGACTGGATCATTTTCATGACCGACTCTTCAATGGAGTACAGGGTCTGATGCACAGGTGGTGAAGGAAGATCAACCCCTTCCGGGACACCACGCAGACGGGCGATCAGCTTGCTCACCTTGAACCACATGAGCAGGCCGCCATCACCGGGTTTAGCACCCTGGCCGTATTTAATTTCTATGGCAGCAGGATCACACTGCATATCAGGGATGGCCCTGATGATCTCGTCCCAGCCAAAATAACCGGAAGCAATCTGCAGGATGATATATTTCAGATAGGGGCTCTTCAGAACCCAGGGAGGACAGCCGCCTTCACCGGTGGCCATGACTACAGGAATGCCCAGCACCTCGTTGCAGTAAGCGACTCCCTGGAGCAGGCCGAGCCACATATTCGGTGACAGGGCACCAAAAGACATGGAGCCGATGATAAAGGGAAAGATTTCCCTTACCGGCGGTATCCATCCGCCGGTTGCTTTACGGCGAAGAAATTCTTCAGGGGACAGCACCCGTCCGAGCAGGGTATTCAACTGGAACTCGTGACGGCCGGCATCAAGGGCAGGGTCGGTCAACATTGAGATGCGGGTGAACATGATCCTGTCAAGAAGAGAGCCGCGAAAATTTCGCCTGCCGCCTCGTTTCCAGGCCTCGCCCTTGTCGTTATGCAGGAGACGGACCCGGGGGTCATTGGGGTTTGGTTCCGGTCCGATGGCTTCGTTAGGGCAGACAGTGGCGCACATGCCGCAGCCGATACAGCGGTTTGCAGGCTCGGTGCGCTGCCGGATGCCGGTAAAGGTACGGTATTCGCTGCTCCGTTTTTTCTTGAGGATATCAAGTTTCGGCATCCTCTGCCGCCGGTAGGTTAAAAAAATTGCTTCCTTGGGGCAGACGGATGTACATCGGCCGCACAGGGTAAACCTGTCCTCGCGGTGCTTGATGATCCACTGCAGGTCAAGGTGGGTTAAGCTACTTGGGGTAGAGGGTATGGATCGAATTGAGACCATATTTTCATCTCCTTGCGGTCTGGAGGAATAATAACTGTATTTTCACGCATGGGCTGGAAATCATGGGAACGGTCCCGGTCCGGGATCATGGCGTCAACACCGCACATCTCCGAGGCCATGGCCCATTCACCTTTTTTGCCGCCGACAGTGCCGGGACGCAATTTCTTGTGATCCTGGACCATGATGCAGGTTTCATCCTGCAGGGAACCAATGACGCAGTTCGGGCCGTCGATGATCATGCGTCTACAGACATTGCGCATCCCCTTGAGAAAATCTCCCTGGGGATGCATATTCAGCTCTTCGGTTTTCAGAGGAGTGATTACATGCTTATATGTTTCAAGCGGCAGTTTGAGGCGTTTATGAACATAATGCAGAATATGGGTAAAAACCTCTGAGTCACTCTGGTAACCTATATAACCTGGATAGTGCATTCCGGTCAGCAATTCCTTGATAGGCACATAGGCAGTATTTTCACCATTGGTCATGGTGGCGATACCCTGGATAAAGAAGGGGTGGCAGGCATACAGGTTGATGCCGTAGTTCGTGTTTTGCCGGCCCTGGGCCATAACAACCCGGGCCTCGATACGGTCATCGTTCAAGTGCAGGGCTTTACCGATTCCCAGGGGCCAGCCGACTTCCTTGATTGTCACCACATCAGGCCAGAAAGAAAAGACGGTAAGGTCGCCACCGTGGTCTTCCCCGTTTTTGCGCAGTTCAAGACGGTTCAGCATCAACTGCTCTTCTACCTCATCGGCAGCATAGGTTTTCCATGAGGCAGGCAGTTTATAGACCCGCAAAAAATACTTATAACGATCCTGTGCTTCGATCTTCTTGAAGTCAACATCAAACTCGTGGTCATATTTAAGTTGAAATCCCTTTTCCTGCATAAAGGCGTCCAGTCGATGATAGGCTGCCTCTGTGTGTGCAATCCCGGAAAGGATAGGGTCCTGCGTGCGGTAGGTAAAGTCTGTAAATTTTACACCACGCAGGACAAGGCCTAAGCCGCTGCCGTCATATCCTTCCTGCATGGCCTCCATGGCTGTCAGGACATCATAAGGTGAAAAGGGTTTGCTGGCGGTTTTAAGAGCTAGCCGGCACATAATATTCTCCTTGTAGAAATCTCCCTTTTTAAGGATGATAATGCTTCGTGTAAAGGACTGTTAAAAGGTCAATTTATTACATTTTTGTAAAAATTGAAGATGTAGATGCGACAAACCCGTTTGTCTACAACGAAAGGCTATAGTTGTCAAGAATAAATAGCCTGCAGTTTTCCTGCCGCACAAAGGAAGCTGAAATTGCGATTATTCTCAGTTTTTTTATTCAGCCAGCAGTCAGTTGCATCAGATTATGAATAATTGGAGTGTTTGAGTATTGCCTGCAGACAAATACTGCTGACAACTACTGGAGTAATAAAATATCAAATCAACAACTATTTACCCATTACACCATTACTGTAACACCCCGCAATTCCATGCCCCCTTGATCGCTTCACTTATGCCAGTGCCGATATGATGGCTCGCATGAAAGGCGGCAGGTCATCAGGTGTCCTGCTGGTTATGATGTTGCCGTCAACCACCACTTCCTGGTCCACAAAGGTTGCGCCGGCATGCACCAAATCATCCTTGATGGCGAAAAAACTTGTGACGGTGCGGCCGTGCAGGACATCGGCCGAGGCCAGCATCCAGCCGGCGTGGCAGATGGCAGCCACGATCTTGCCCGACTACACGCAGTCTCTGACCAGTTGCACCATTTGCGGATGCCGGCGCATGTGGTCCGGGGCATAGCCGCCCGGAATAATCAGGCCGTCACAGTCGCCTGCGGTCACATCAGCCATGCCGGCATCGGCCTTGACAGGCAATCCGGCCTTACCGTTATAAACCATGCCGCCCATGGGGCCCACGACAATCACCTCGGCGCCGGCTTCTTTAAGGCGGTAGTATGGGTACCAGAACTCGAGATCATTATAGATGGTTTCCACCAGGATGAATACTTTTTTGCCTGCTAAATTCATGAGCTGCCTCCATTATGTGATTGTTCCGATATAAGATCTGATCCTGAACTTCTTAATTCTTTTTGGCTCTAGACCAGATGCATTACTTCTGATACTCTATATAACTTGTTTGTACACTGATGCGACCATAATTGCATGGTCTAAACGGATGGACTAATCCAAAAAATTAAGTAAATAATATAAACATTTTTGCCTGACAGGAAAGCTGCTGCAAAACATTGTCTGGGAGGGATATGAAGATACATGCTGTTCTACTCGATTTTGGCGGGGTGCTGGCTGAAGAAGGATTCCAACAGGGACTCTGTGCCATTGCCGAAAAGTTCGGGTTAGACCGGAAACGGTTTTTCCAGCTTGCCAACGAGGCTGTCTACAACACAGGGTATGTGACCGGCGCCGCTTCAGAAAATGACTATTGGAATGCAGTCAGAAAACATAGCAACATCAAGGCTTCCGATGAAGAATTACGGCAGGAAATTCTTTCGCGCTTTATTCCGCGGGACTGGATGCTGGAAACAGTCAGGGACCTGCGAAAACAGGGACTGCTAACAGCAATTTTAAGCGATCAGTCCGACTGGCTTGACCAGCTTGATTCGCAATATCATTTCTTCCAGAATTTTGATGCTGTTTTCAACAGTTTCCATCTCGGCAAAACAAAACGCGATCCCACGATTTTTGCTGATACGCTGCAGGCGTTAAAAGTCAATGCGGGCGAAGCACTATTTGTGGATGACAACTTTGGCCATGTTGACCGGGCAGCAGCAGCAGGATTACAGACCCATCATTTTGCGGGGCGTGAAGATTTTATAAAAAGACTTCAAAAACTGGGCCTGCAGTAATCCGTGGTCGCTATTACTCCGCAAATTCCTCAAGAAGCCGGGTGAGCTCCTGTTCGGGAAGCGCACCGGTTACCTGATCGACAAGCTTGCCATTTTTAAAGAAGAGCAGGGTGGGGACACCTTTGATCCTGTATTGTGCGGCTGTTATATGATTGCGGCTGGTGTCGAGCTTGGCAATAATAACCCGGCCGTAGAATTTTCTTGCCATGGTATCTATGGTCGGAGCGAGCAACCTGCATGGGCCGCATGTTGGTGAGAAGAAATCGACCAGAACAGGTTTTGAGGCCCGGCTAGTGAACCCTGAGAAGGTGGAATCATCCAATTCTACCGGAACCGCTGCAGCGCTTAAGGATAGGGGCGCTTTGCATTTCCCGCATTTTGGTCCAAGGTGCTGCTTGTCAGCAGGTATTCTGTTTTTTGTGCCGCAATTGCTGCAGGCAACAACGATACTCTTCACAGCTGTTCTCCATAATTAATCTAAGAGAGACAATAGATTCTCTCAATACATGCCAGTTTTTACCAGAATAACGCCCCCCCTGATCTTAGTTAGGATTACCAGTATAACTATATAATAATATTATTAATGCTATCATGAAAAAACATTGACGCAAGCAGAATTATCAAAACTGCTGCTAACAGCAGCCCGGTCATTACTGGGAGTAATGTCTTTAAACAAATGAATTCGCAATAAAAAAGGAAATCAGATAAACTATCTATGAAATTCCATCCTTGCAAGGGGTGGCAGATATGATTGAACCGTATAGTGAAAAACATTTTCAATCTCTAACACAGGTTAGGGAGCCGGCCAGAAAGTTATGTGAATATTTACTGGCTGCAGGAGCTTGTGATGAGACAGCGGTCATGGTTGCCTTGGACCGCCAGGAAAATCTGCGCACAAAAGGCTATGACCCGCTGATCGGCATGCTGCTGCTCGATGCAGGCGCCATCACCAAGAAGGACCTGACGCAGGCTCTCAAGCTCCAGGATATAGACCGTCTCGCCAACTCGGCCATTTTTTATTCTCTCCCCAAAAGCGTAATTGCTCAAATCCATTCCAAGTCAGAAAGGCTTGTTTACCAGGCCAACGAGACAATCTTCAGGCAGAAAGAGGGCAGTGATTTTGTTTATGTCATTCTGCTTGGCACCGTAAGCCTTTCCCACAAACCAGAAACGGGAAAAGAGATTGACCTTGCCGTTCACAGGGCTGGGGAAGTCTTCGGGGAAATGAGCCTGTTGACTGAAAGTTCCAGGTTCGTAACAGCAAGATCAATGGAGAAAAGCAGCATTCTCGCAGTTCCACGTGATGTATTTCTCGCATTATACAGGCAATATCCGGAGGCATCGCAGGCAGCCATACGAAAATGGTTCAACGCAATGCTGGAGGGCCGTGAGCAGAGTCAGATCTACCAGGACCATCATTACCGTGAACTCATGACAAAAATGGAATCCCGCCCCTGTATTCCATTGGTCGGCAGTTCAAAAAGGGCCCAAAAGCTCCGCAGCCAGATTGACTCTATCTGTCGCACCGGAAGTTCAATTCTGCTCGTCGGCGAACCCGGTTCCATGAAGTCAAGGGTGGCCCAACATATATTCAGGCATAGTAACGACAGTGTGGGGTCCTATATAATTTTTGATCCTGATGCAGTACCGCATTTTGTTTCCAAGGGACTGCAGCATGAAGAAGGGACTGTCTATTATCGCGAGCTGCAGCAGATTGGAGCCCTTTTCGGGTATGATATTGAAACGTATGGCCGCTCCTTTGTGCCCTGGCAAGGATTCTTGAAGCTGGCCCATAAAGGCACCCTGGTTATAAAGGACGGTTCAAAGCTCGAGCCCAAGGTCCAAAGGATGCTGCTTGAATATATTACGTCCGGCATGTTCTATCCCTTGGGGGCTGAACGTCCGGCCCAGGCTTCTACCCGGATAATCATAAATGTCACCGATGATCTAAATCTGGAAAATACACTTTACGAATATCTGGCAGCCGACCAGGTTCGGCTGGAACCTCTCCACAGCAGGAAAAGAGATCTGAAAGAGATTATTGGTGTTCTGTTGGAAGAAATAGGCCGTGAAAAGCGCAAGCCTTCGATGAATTTGGGCCCACAGGCCTTGAATAAAATGATGGCTTACAACTGGCCGGGTAATTTCAGAGAACTTGAGGAGGTCGTTGCGCGCTCAATCAGTTTGGCCAAGGGAAGCTTCATTGCGGCAGAAGATGTTTTCATAGGGAAAGTGCCTATAACCGGTAAAAATGCCTTTAATCTTCTCTCGGTTAAATTTATCCGTAATTTCTTCCAAAGCCCCTTTTATCCTATTGTGCCGCAGATTGTTGTGGCCGTTATGTTTGTTTTTGTTGTCATCCTGGGAATCTGGGGGAACCCATCACCTGATTCCAATATATCGCTTTTGCTGGTGTGGGCAAATTGGGAACCGCTGTTAATATTGAGTTGTCTGCTTCTCGCCAGAATATGGTGCAGTTTCTGCCCCATAGGCTTTTTCAGTAATCTGGTGAG
>PKTW01000160.1 GCA_002868955.1 Desulfobulbaceae bacterium | reverse complement strand
CTGTCCGGGAAGAGAAAAGGGAGATTTGATTGGTGATCCGCTGTTCGTCGACCCGGGTAATTACAACTTTTACCTGCAGGATAAATCACCGGCCATAGGCGCCGGCAAAGATGTATATCAAGATAGCAACACTTCTTCTTTCAGAAACGACATGGGTGCCACAGGTGGTCCGTATGCTGACAAAATCCCTTAACGTCCGGATAGTGGCCGGACTTATTGAGAATTACATTTGCCTTGGGCCAAAATAGCAATGGATTTCAAAAGATACATAATATCGGTCCTCGCGACGTTCTGTCTGGTCCTTAATCTTGTCTGGTTAGACGCAGACGTTTCAGCAGCTGAGAAACCGTCTTGCGTGACAGCCGAATGTCACGCATCTATGGGAAAGGAGGGGTATGTTCATGGTCCTGTAGCGGTAAACCAATGCGCCGTATGCCACAAACCGACGGCTTCTCATGAATTCAAAGCCATCACCGATACCGGAAAGCTCTGTAACGTGTGTCACGAAAGCAGTCATTTTTTCGGAAAGGTTGTCCATCCTCCGGCCGAAAAAGGTTATTGTACCGGGTGTCATAATCCGCATCAGTCTCCCTACCAGTTTATGCTGCGTCAAGAAGGGGCAAATGTATGTTTGATCTGCCACGATAAAGAATTTGCAGTGGGGGAATATATCCATTCCTCGGTGGATAAAGCATGTACAGAGTGTCACAGTCCCCACACGCCGTGGGAAATCCCTGCCGTCAGGCGTAAACTGGATCAAGCCTGCTACACGTGCCACGCTGAGCAGGACAGGGAGATGAAGACATATTTAACCTGGCATACGGAGTTTTATTGCTCTACCTGTCATCATACAAAGCATGGATATATTCCTCAGTGCCTGGAATGCCACCAGCGCCACACAGACAAGGTGTCCGTCTTTTTGGACGCTTGTTTAACCTGCCATCCACCTCACAAGGCGCGGCAAGTCATCTCTCCGGCGGATATTCCCAAAGAGGCATGCGCCGTTTGTCACCGTAGTCAATATGAGCTATTGCAGCAGAGTCAGACAAAACATTCAGCCCTGCAATGCACTAAATGTCATCCTGACAATCATCGGACGATTTTGAGATGTTCGCAATGTCATGTTGAACCTAATTGCGCCGGTATCCACCAAAAAAACATGCTTTGCGGCCAGTGCCACGGACCGGCCCATGCTTTGCGGCCAGTGCCACAAAGCCCGGCCCATGGTAACGTGCGGTGATTATTGAGAATCGAAAGATTTTTATTGCCTTCTTAATGTCTGTTGTTCTTTGTCTTCCCTGGGCTCGAACAGGATATACCTCCGAAGAAATATTCACTGTAGTCTCACCAACGCACTTTGCCAGACTCAATACTTTTCCGGTGCGCCTGGCGGTGGAATTCGGTCCGGGAGCGAGACCGGCCACGTTTATGGCCATGTTGAATGGAGTCGACATCACCGGGAAGTTTATTGAAACGGAAAACGGGATGCGCGCGCTGATCAACCCAGAAGATGGCTTGCGGATCGACGTCAATAAACCTGTCCCCCAGAATGAAAATATATTGAGAACAAGTGTCCAAGGTTTGCAACCAGAACAAGACGTTGAAAATGAGACCGTATTTTTTGTTGAAGTAGACAGTTTGATGGTCGTTGGCCCTGAAGGGGGAAAGCTTCAAAGCCCGGATGGCCGCCTTTTGCTGGATATTCCTCCCCATACCCTGCCCGCCTCCACCACCATAGCTCTTACCAGGGTGGATGGCTCAGGACGAAGGGTGCATGGCTCAGGACAAGCTGAGCTGGAAGCGGAGGAAGCAGAACCGGCTGCTGAACCGCAGGCTGTGCCTGAGATCGAACCGGCTGTTTCCCTTGAGGAGACTGCAACTGGAGAGATTACGGTCGAGCCGGAACCGGAGGAAGCAGAACCGGCAGCTGAACTGCAGGCTGAGGCTGAGATCGAACCGGCTGTTTCCGTTGAGGAGACTGAAACTGCAGAGATTAGCGAAGTCATATATCAGCTGGCGCCGGATAATATAAGTCTCGATCGGCCTTTTACCATGACCATGAAATACGATCCCGCGGATTTACCTCCAGGGGTGGAAGAAAAGGACCTCTTCCTAGTGTCAGGAAAAGAGTTTCCCGAAAAACTAAAAAACGTTTTCATAGATGAGTCAGCCCAGACTGTAAGAGCTGCCGACATGTCCTTTTCCTGGGTAATTCTGTCCTATTATATGAAGATCGGCAAAAAAGCGGCGGACATCCCCCCTG
>PKTW01000101.1 GCA_002868955.1 Desulfobulbaceae bacterium | reverse complement strand
TGAATTGGCAAAACCAAGGCGGAACATGGTATTGTCAAGCCGTCTTTCCAAAAACATTAAAAGGGTTTCACCTGTAACGCCCTTGGCTGATTCCGCCATGGCAAAATATCTTCTAAACTGCCCTTCAAGCATGCCATAGATGCGTTTTACCTTCTGTTTCTCGCGTAGCTGCACAGCATAATCCGATACTTTGCGAAAACGCATCTGACCGTGTTGGCCCGGGGCATAGGCGCGTCTTTCGAAAGAACACCTGTCGGAATAACACCTGTCACCCTTAAGAAAAAGCTTCAGATTTTCGCGTCTGCATTGCCTGCAGGATGCACCTGTATATCTTGCCAAATTATACCTCCATTCAAAATCAGATTTATCCTAACAGCATTGATAAATCGTTTGTTTTTACACTCTTCTCCGCTTGGGTGGCTTGCAGCCGTTATGGGGCAATGGAGTCACATCTGAAATTTTGCTCACATCAAAGCCCTCAACCTGCAGCGCTCTCAGGGCTGCCTCGCGTCCTGGACCCGGCCCTTTCACCCTGACTTCCACTCTTTTCATGCCATGATCCATAGCTTTTTTTGCTGCTTCGGCAACTGCCTTCTGCGCAGCAAAGGGGGTGCTTTTACGTGAACCCTTGAAACCAAGACACCCTGAACTTGACCAGGAGATAACGTCACCCTGCTTGTTAGCTATGGTCACTATAGTATTATTAAAAGTGGACTGGATATAGACAATTCCTTCCGGGATATTCTTCCTTTCTTTCTTTTTCGATCTCCCAGCGCTTTTCTTTGGATCAGCCATAAATAATTATCTCCCGTATTACTATACCCATTGGGTACGTGTTTTCTGTATAAACCTTTATTAAAGTGACTTACCGGGCTCTGCCTGGCAGATTATTTTCTCTTTATACCCGCTCCACGGCGAGGCCCCTTTCTGGTCCTGGCATTGGTTCTTGTCCGCTGTCCCCTGCAAGGCAAGCCTTTACGGTGGCGCAGACCGCGGTAGGAACCTGAATCCATCAAACGCTTGATGTCCATGGACACTTCACGGCGCCTATCACCCTCAACATGGTATTCCGCTTCAAGGATCTTTCTGATCTTTGCCACATCACCGTCAGTCAGATCATCACTATTTGTATTATGGGGCAGTTCTGCCTCATCAAGAATCTTACGAGCTGAAGCGCGGCCGACACCATGAATATAGGTCAACGCGATCTCCATGTGCTTTTTCTTCGGTAAGTCAACACCTGCTATTCTAGCCAAGACTTTATTCCTCCACTTACAGTTTATCAGTTCTCTGGATAATCCTATCCCTGTCGCTGTTTGTGTTTTTTGGTTTTACAGGATACGCGGACCACGCCTTTTCTTTTGAAGACTTTACACTCACTGCACATCTTCTTTACTGAAGCTCTTACTTTCATTACATCACCTGTATTAGGAATTCTTCGCGTATATGATTCTTACTTGCTTTTGGAACGAAAGGTTATCCTGCCACGGGTTAGATCATACGGAGAAAGTTCTACCGTTACTTTGTCCCCTGGAAGAATTTTTATAAAATGCATACGCATTTTTCCTGAAATATGCGCCAGCACCTTATGGCCGTTTTCAAGTTCGACCCGAAACATTGCATTCGGTAAAGGTTCTATAATCGTTCCTTCAACTTGAATAGCCTCTTCCTTTGGCATATACAGTAACCCTCTTGTTATTTTTATTGTTTTTATGACCAGTTACAGCTTTGGCCATAATTTACTGCGTTGTGTCGCCTTGCGATAAAGCGGGTTAATATACTACAACTCTCTTGCTTTTTACAATTATTTTTTTAAACTCACTCTTAATAGATGTTGTCACTTAAAATAATCGGCCCCTCTTCGCTTATTGCAATAGAATGCTCAAAATGAGCCGAAGGCGATTTGTCTTTGGTAATGACCGTCCATCCATCTTTCAAGACCTTGACTTCAAATGTGCCCAAATTGACCATTGGCTCAATGGCCAGCACCATGCCTGCCATAATTCTAGGCGTCCTTTTATTTCCGACACTGTAGTTGGGTACTTCCGGGCCTTCATGCAGAGCGGCTCCGATACCATGCCCGACAAATTGTTTCACAACTGAATAGCCATATTTTTCAACATGGGCCTGAACAGCGGCGGAAATATCATTGATCCTGTTGCCAACCCTTGCCTGCTCTATCCCCTTATACAGCGAATCATGTGTCACCTTGAGCAGGTTCGCCTTTGCTGCATCTATTTCGCCTATGGCCAGGGTTACGGCAGCATCTCCATAAAAGCCCTTGTAGCACACACCAAAATCTATACTGACTATATCCCCCTCGGCGAGAACCACTTTCTTGGAGGGTATGCCGTGCACCACTTGCTCATTGAGCGATACACAAAGACTGCCTGGAAATCCATGGTAACCCTTGAATGCCGGTGTTGCGCCATGTTGCCTAGCAAATTCCTCAGCCCATAAATCCAATTCCCAGGTTGACACTCCCGCATCAGCCTTCTCACGAAGCATGTTGAGAGCTCCACCAACAATCCGATTAGCCCGCCGCATAATTTCTATCTCGGATACCGTTTTCAGGGTAATCTGTTTTGCGGTTGCTGGTGCGTTGCTCATCCGGGTTCCCAAAAATCTAACAAAAAACTAAGGCGCAGCCTGGCTGTATAAAAGAAGTATCCTCCTGTAGGTTATGCCAAGAAACACACCCGCAGTCCTTAAAAAATTAGAGGCTTAGCGACGTCCCTTTATCCTTCCCTTTTTCATAAAGCCTTCATAGTTGCGCATCACCATATGGGACTCGATCTGAGAAATGGTGTCAATCGCAACACCAACTACGATAAGCAGTGCAGTACCGCCAAAGTAAAAAGGTACGTTGAATTTACTGATCAACACTGTCGGCATGACACAGATGACGCTGACATAGATTGCGCCAATTACTGTCAATCGTGTCAAGGCCTTGTCAATGAAGTCCGACGTTTTCTTGCCAGGCCTTATGCCAGGGATGAACCCACCATTTTTTTTAAGGTTTTCAGCCACATCGACAGGGTTGAAGGTTACAGCCGTGTAAAAAAAGCAGAAAAAGACGATAAAGGCCACGAATAACAGATAATAAAAAATAGTTCCGGGGCTCAGCGACGCAGAAACCCTCTGGATCCAGTCAATCTGGATAAGACCGCCGATGGTGGCCGGGAACATCATGATCGACGAGGCGAAAATCGGCGGGATAACACCGGCAACATTTATTTTCAAAGGCAGATGCGAACTCTGGCCACCGTAAACCCTGCGACCCACGACTCTCTTGGCGTACTGGATAGGAATACGTCTCTGGGCAGTTTCAAAGAATAAAATGATCCCGACTACCAACACCATCACGACCAGAAGTAAAACAAGAAATAAAACATTCATCTCGCCTGCTGAAACCATCTGGATGGTATTGCCTATGGCTGCGGGCATACGGGCCACAATACCGGCAAAGATAATGAGCGAGATACCATTGCCGATGCCCCGTTCTGTCATCTGTTCACCAAGCCACATGATAAAGGCGGTTCCGGAGGTCAAGGTGATGATTGTCATGAGCTTGAACTGCCAGCCCGGGACAATAACAATGGCTTCACCGCCGGGGCCGCTCATGCCTTCAAGTCCGGCAGAGATAAAAAGGCTCTGGATCAGGCTTAAGCCCACTGTTCCATACCGGGTATACTGAGTGATCTTACGGCGTCCCGATTCCCCTTCCTTGGACAAGGCCTCCAGCTGTGGAATAACTACTGTCAATAACTGAATGATAATTGAAGCACTGATATACGGCATGATCCCCAGGGCAAAAATGGAGAAATTCTCCAGCGCCCCTCCGGAAAACATGTTGAACATGCCAAAAAGCGTCCCGGCATTCTTTTCAAAAAAGGCTGCCAGGGCTTCACCGTTGATGCCCGGCGTTGGAATCTGCACACCTATGCGGTATACAGCCAGCATCAGGAAGGTGAATATCAGCCTGCGCCGCAGTTCGGGCAATGCCGCCGTATTTTTAATTCCACCGAGCATTATGCTGAAACCTCAACCGTACCGCCGGCTGCTTCAATTTTCTTTTTTGCGCCTCCGCTGACCTTGTCAACTGCAACTGTCAAGGACTTACTCAGTTCACCATTGGCCAACACTTTTACAAGAGCATTTTTCTTGTCGACCAAGCCGGCCTGTAACAGGGCTTCCCGGTCAACACGGCTGCCGGATTCAAAAACTTCCAAGTCCTGCACTTGCACAAGGGAGTACTCCTTGCGAAAAATATTGTTGAAGCCCCGCTTCGGCAGCCTTCTCTGCAGGGGCATCTGGCCTCCCTCGAATCCAGGGCGCACACCATATCCTGACCTGGATTTTGAGCCTTTATGGCCACGGGTCGCAGTTTTGCCACGTCCTGACCCCGGCCCACGCCCAACTCTTTTTCGATCCCGGTTTGCGCCCTTTTTGGGCGATAAGTTTCCTAAGGTTATCATATGATCATACCTCCTCAACCGTGACCAGGTGCTCAACCTTGCGCAGCATTCCCCTGATCTCGGGTGTATCCTTACGGACTACGGTCTTTTCTCTTCTTGTAAGCCCCAAGCCGACCAATGTAGCACGAATCTTTTTGGTGCTCCCAATTTCACTTTTGCTTAAGGTAACCTGTATTGTTCCAGCCATTTCGCTATCCATCCGAGATTTTTGTGTTATTTACTGTACCGATCCGAATTTTTTTTCAGTCCTGGCCGGCAAAATATTTATATTAATGAAAGTTCTCAGCTCATCAAATTACTTTTCTAAACAAACACAACAACTTTTACAGCAAACACAGCCCCTGTTTATACGCTGAGTTCTTCCATACTAATACCCCTGAGCGCTGCAATTCGTTCCGCAGTTCTCAACTTGCGCAGCCCGTCAAGGGTTGCCTTTACGAGATTGTGGGGATTATGGGAGCCCAAACACTTGGTCAGAACATTCTGCACACCAGCTGCTTCAAGAACCGCCCTGACGCCGCCACCGGCAATTACACCGGTGCCTTCGGATGCCGGTTTCAACAGCACTGAACCCGCTCCATACTTACCGATAATCTCATGGGGTATGGATGTTGCAGTAAGGGAAACCTGCCGCATATCCTTGCGGGCTCTTTCAACTCCTTTGCGTATTGCCTCGGGTACCTGATTGGCTTTACCAAGGCCGTAGCCGACCTTGCCATTGCCGTCACCGATAACCACGATGGCGCTGAAGCTGAAACGCCGGCCACCTTTAACAACCTTTGCCACCCTGTTAATATAGACGATTTTTTCAATGAACTCCGTTGCACTGTCGCCTTTTGACTTTGTATATTCCGCCAAAACATATCTCCCAATTCAAATAATTTTATGGCAACAACACTGCCCAGCACTTTCACAAATGCAGTCAGTACTCCCTAGAAAATCAAACCACCTTCCCTGGCGCCCTCGGAAAATGCTTTCACGCGGCCGTGATATATATAACCACCGCGGTCAAGCACAACCTTTTCAATACCGGCAGATTTTGCCTTTTCAGCCAGAAGTTTACCGACCTTGCGTGCCTGGTCGCATTTTCCCTTGATGTCCTCACCTGTAACAGATTTATCCAGAGAGGACATGGATACCAGGGTATGGCCCTTGGCATCATCAATGACCTGGGCATAAAAATGCTTGGCACTCTTATAAACCCGCATACGCGGCCTTTCCGGCGTACCCGTTATCTTCTTCCTGATGCGCTTGATACGTTTCTGTCGCGCTGCGACTGTATTATCTGTCTTTGCCATTTGTATGTACCTGGTATCTTAGTTGTGACCTGATGTTACCCCGGTCAGCAACTTTACTTTAAAGAGTTCTTACCCCTTGGCTGCCGATTTCCCGACCTTGCGGACAATATGCTCACCTTCATAGCGGATGCCTTTACCTTTATAGGGTTCAGGCTTGCGGATCTCCCGCACCTTTGCAGCTGTTACGCCTAAAAGCTCCTTGTCAATAGACTCAAGCATCACGGTGTTCACTTTGTCCACCATGGTAGCCGAGACACCGGCGGGCAGCTTGAAGTTGACCGGATTGGAATACCCCACATTTAGAGTAAGAGCGGAGCCTTCGACAGTCACCCTGTATCCAACCCCTTCAACGATGAGCTTTTTCTGAAAACCGGTATCAACGCCAACAACCATGTTGTTGACCAGTGAACGGGTCAAGCCCTTCATGGCCATGCTCCGCTTGCTCTCATCCTGGGTCATAAGCACGAGGTTTCCGTCTTCCTCTTTTATGGAAACCTCGGGCCTGATTTCCCGCTCCAGTTTCCCCTTGGGACCGGTAACAACAACCTTTGCCCCCTGTATATCGACCTTGACCCCTTTTGGCACAGGGATCAGTTTGTTTCCTATTCTGGACATGGAATTCTCCTCTTACTGCCTATAATTGCCACTTTTACCAGGCTTCACAAAGAATCTCGCCCCCGATTCGCAACCGCCGCGCCTCTCGGTCGGTTATAATACCCTTGGAAGTCGAGAGAATGGATATCCCCAGGCCGCTCATTACCTTCGGAATATCATCAGCTTTCACATATTTCCTCAAGCCGGGTTTGCTCACCCTGCGTAATCCGCTGATAACTTTTTCATTATGCGGACCGTATTTAAGTGCAATTCTCAGGGTGCCCTGCTTGTTATCCTCGATAATTTGATAATCATTGATATAGCCTTCTGCACGCAGAACTTTGGCCACACCAACTTTCAGGTTGGACATGGGAACATCTACTGTTTCATATCGAACCATTCCTGCATTTCTTATCCTGGTCAGCATATCTGCCAGGGGATCGCTCATAGACATTTAGCCTGCTCTCCTTGCCAATAATTTTCCAGTTTCATTTGCTGCAACACATGAAGCGAGAGGCATGTATCATTAACACACACCTGGTGCGCCATACTCACATTACCAGCTTGATTTGGTCACTCCAGTAACCTCGCCGCGAGAAGCAAGATTCCTGAAACACAGACGACAAACACCGAATTTCCTTATAAAAGCGCGAGGCCTGCCGCAAAGCGGACACCTGTTGTAGGCCCGAACTTGAAATTTTGCTTGCCGCTTACTCTTAGCAATTAGTGATTTTTTAGCCAAATCATCCTCCTTTGGCTGCTTATGTTAATAAGATGCACGGGAAATTTGCACGCAATACCCGTTACTCATTCTGTTTCCTGCTATTTCCTGAACGGCATACCGAGAAGCCGCAATAGTTGTCTGCCTTCCTCGTCAGTCTTTGCAGTAGTGGTGATGACCACGTTCAAACCCCTGATTTTTTCGATCTTGTCATAGTCGATTTCAGGAAAAATGATCTGCTCTTTGATGCCCATGGCAAAGTTACCTCGGCCGTCAAACATCTTCGGCGACAGGCCACGGAAATCCCGAACCCTTGGCATGGCAATATGCACCAGTTTGCTGAAGAAATCCCACATGCGTTCTTTTCGCAGCGTCACCCGGCAGCCAATGGGCATACCCTGACGGAGTTTGAAGGTGGCTATGGATTTCTTGGCCTTGGTGATGACCGCCTTCTGGCCGGCAATAAGGGTCAACTCCTGGGCTGCCAGATCAACAGATTTAGGATTCTGCACGCCCTCCCCCAGGCCCATGTTCAGAACAATCTTGCCCAATTTCGGCACTTCCATGACGTTCTTGTAGCCAAATTGCTCAATGAGTTGGGGAACACATTCTTGCTGATAATATTCTTGTACTGTGGACATTATAATCGCCTCCGCTAACCGCGCTCTCTTTCTTACTTCTTCTTGCTGGGCTCAACGTTCTCAGAACATTTTTTACAAATCCGCACCTTTGAGCCGTCATCAAGTGTCTTCTTGGCCACTCGAACTGTATTCGTACACTTAGGGCATACCAGCATCAGGTTGGATACATGAATTGGCGCTTCTTTTTCAACGATCTGGCCTTCCTGGCCGGCCGCCCTGGCTTTAGTGTGGCGCTTGATCATATTTATGCGTTCCACCAGTGCCTTGTCGCTCTTCCTATACACCTTGATGATCTTACCGACACGACCTTTATCCTTGCCTGTAAGGACCTCAACCTGATCATTCACTTTCAAAAAACTCTTTCCTTGCTGCATAATATCTGCCTCCCGCCATTGTTCCGGCCGGCTTATTGTTGAATCAATTATAAAACTTCAGGGGCCAGAGAGATAATCTTCATAAATCCTAATGCACGGAGTTCCCTTGCTACGGGGCCGAAAATACGGGTGCCGATAGGTTCACCGCTGCCTGAGAGAAGTACAGCGCCGTTCTCGTCAAACTTTACAGAGGTATCGTCCCAGCGTTTGAGTTCCTTGGCAGTCCTGACCACAACTGCCCGCATCACATCGCCCTTTTTGACTTTGGAATGCGGAATAGCTTCCTTGACGGTTACCACGATGATATCTCCGATCCTTGCATAACGGCGGCGCGTACCACCAAGGACCCTGATGCAAAGCACTTTCTTGGCCCCGGAGTTATCAGCCACATTGAGTAATGTTTCTGTCTGTATCATAGCATCACCAAACAACCAGCAGGTTGTATACTTTTTTTAATGCTGGCTGCTTAATTGCAGCCCGCCATTTATAACCTAATTGTTTCTTGCCGCCTATTTCCTGTGCATCAGAGAGCCTGTTCAACCACAGAACGCACACGCCATCGTTTGTTTTTACTCAACGGCCGGCACTCTTCAATCAAGACAAGGTCACCGATTTTGCAAATATTGTTCGGATCGTCTGCCATATATTTGACGCGCTTGCGCATGAACTTGCCGTAGAGTTTGTGACGGATTCGCCGATCAACCTGAACCACGACACTTTTGTCCATTTTATTGCTGATCACAGAACCGATTTTTGTTTTACGTGCTATTTTGGTCTCACTCATCTGTTATTTTCCTAAAGTATTCAATATAGAACTTATATATATCTTATATCTGCTAAGCAGTTTTCTTGGCATTTCTGGCTGTTTTAACCCGCGAAATATCCTTGCGCACCTGGCTCAGTCTGCCGGTATTTTCCAACTGACCGACTCCATGCTGAAATTTCAATTTAAAGTAGTCTTCCCGCAGGTCACGTTCTTTTACAGAGAGTTCTTCTTCGCTCATTTCGCGAAGTTTACTCTTAAGGTCCTTAGCTTTCATAACGTTGTTCTCCTGGATATCACCTTGGTGGCAAAAGGCAGTTTGTTGCCGGCCAACTTCAGGGCCTTGACTGCCAGCTCTTCATCAACCCCTGTCAATTCATAGAGAATGCGCCCAGGCTTGATGGGGGCTACCCACTGTTCCGGACTGCCTTTTCCCTTGCCCATTCTGGTTTCTGCAGGCTTCTTGGTCAAAGGTTTATCCGGAAAAACTCTGATCCACATCTTGCCGCCACGTTTCACTGTCCTGTTGATGGTGATACGCGCAGCTTCAATCTGCTGGGCAGTCATGCGCCCGCATTCCATCGCTTTCAGGGCATAATCACCAAAAGTGATGGTGGACCCGCGCAGGGCCTTACCCCGCATGTTGCCCTTCATCTGTTTTCTATATTTGACTTTTTTCGGACTTAACATGGATATTCCTCAAATTTCAGCAGGTTGAACGCATCCCTGATTAACAATTGCTCCACGACTTTATTCCTCTTCCATACCTTCAAGGACCTCGCCCTTGAAAATCCAGACCTTGACACCGATAATGCCGTAGGTTGTCTTGGCCTCTGCCAGGCCATAATCAATATCAGCGCGAAGCGTATGCAGGGGCACCCGGCCCTCTCGGTACCATTCACGCCTGGCCATTTCAGCACCGCCCAAACGGCCGGCACAGGAAATCTTGATGCCCTTAACGCCGAAACGTAATGCCGTATTGACTGCCTTTTTCATGGCACGGCGGAAAGCTACACGCCGCTCGAGCTGCATGGCAACATTTTCAGCTACCAGTTGGGCGTCGGCTTCAGGCCGCCTGACTTCCTGGATGTCGATGACAGATTCCCTGTTGGTCAGCTTGTCGAGATCCTGTTTCAGGGCTTCAATCTCAACGCCCTTTTTGCCGATAATGATTCCGGGTCTTGCGGTATGGAGCTTTACCCTAATCTTTTCACCGGTCCTTTCCACATTTATTCTTGCAATACCGGCATGAAAGAGCCTCTTTTTCAGATATTTCTTAATCGCCTGGTCTTCCAACAGATACTTGGAATATCCTTTATCAGCATACCAGGTAGATTCCCAGCCCCGTGTAATGTTGAGTCGCAAACCGATAGGATTAACTTTCTGACCCAAAATCTGCCTCCATTTACTTAAATATTATTTTTAACCTCTTCCGATAAGCAAGGTGCGTTGTTATTGCTCATCAAGAACAACCGTTATATGGCTTGTTCTTTTCAATATTCTGTTTGCACGCCCCATGGCTCGCGGCCTGATCCTTTTCAACGTCGGTCCGCCATCAATGAAAATCTTCTTGACGTACAGGGTATCAACATCAATTTCCTGGCTCTGGCTCGCATTTGCCACAGCCGACTCAATAACTTTCCGGATAAGCTGCGCGCCCTTTTTGGGCATAAACCGCAACGTCGTAATTGCCTTGTCAACTTCAAGCCCCCTGACAACATCCGCCACTAATCGGGCTTTCTGGGGTGATATCCGGATAAATCGAGCAACCGCCTTTGCTTCCATGGCGTGAACTCCTTTTGTTTCCTGCGTTCCTATTAAACTTCCTATAATTTCCTAAACTTCCAGTTGCAGAAATATCTGACACCGGGGAGTTCTTTTATTTCTTGCCTTTCCTGTCGCCGGCATGGCTGTAAAAAGTTCTGGTCGGAGAAAACTCACCCAACTTGTGCCCAACCATGTTTTCGGTTACAAAAACCGGAATGAATTTTTTGCCATTATGTACCGCAAAGGTCAAACCCACCATGTCGGGTATTATATCAGACCGTCTTGACCAGGTCTTGATTACCTTTCTGGATTTGCTTTCCCTGGCCTGCTGTACTTTTTTCATGAGATGGTCATCAATAAATGGACCTTTTTTCACAGAACGAGCCACTTTTACTACCCCCTAAAACAGTCTTATGACCTCTTTTTAACAATATCCCTATCGGAGGGTTTCCTCCCTCTCGTCTTATAACCCTTGGTCGGGACACCCCATGGAGTACATGGATGCCGCCCACCTGAACTCTTGCCTTCTCCACCGCCCATGGGATGATCAACCGGGTTCATGGCTACCCCGCGTACGTGGGGCCGCTTGCCCTGCCATCGTGTACGCCCGGCTTTTCCCAGTTTCTGGCTTTCATGTTCGGCATTACCGATCTGCCCGATGCAGGCCCGGCATTTCTTATGAAAACGCCGCACTTCACCGGAGGGCAGTTTTACCAGGACATAGTCGCCTTCCTTTGCCATCAACTGGGCAGAGGCCCCTGCGCTTCTTACAAGTTGGGCTCCCTTGCCTATTTTCATCTCAACATTATGGATGATCGTACCCAGTGGGATATTGCCCATAGCCAGACAATTTCCTGCTTTGATATCCACTTTGTCACCGGCCTCAACGGTATCACCGACCTTTATGCCAGCCGGAGAAAGGATATATCTCTTCTCGCCATCGGTATAAAACAGCAGGGCAATATTGGCGGAACGGTTTGGATCATATTCAATGGCAGCCACTTTGGCCGGGACATCAATCTTGTTGCGCTTGAAGTCAATGACGCGGTATTTTCTCTTATGGCCTCCACCAATGTGGCGGGATGTTATGCGGCCATTATTATTTCTGCCACCGGAACTATTTAATTTCCTCACCAGACTTTTCTCAGGTCTCCCCTTGGAAAGCTCAGGATTGATAATCGAAACGTGATTTCGTTTCCCTGGTGATGTCGGTTTATATGTTTTAATTGCCATTTCTAACCCCGATAATTTTCAAATGCTGTAATTCTCACCCCACGGCAGGGGCTGTTTGCCAGGTTGACCCGGAAAGAAGCCTTGCCGTAACCAACCAGGTTGGATATCTCTTTGCCAGAAAGCCCTAGAGGTCTTCAAGAAAATTGATCTTGCCTTCCTTCAGAGTAATATAGGCCTTTTTCCAGTCAGGACTGCGACCCATGTGTTTTCCGACTCTTTTCATTTTGCCCCGGACTTTTGTGGTCCTGACGGTGGCAACCTTGACATTGAAAATCTGTTCAACCGCTTCCTTGATCTCAACCTTGTTGGCTTTCCTGTCCACCTTGATCACTGCCTTGCCGTAACTCTCCTGCAGTTGATCTCCCTTTTCAGTCAGACAGGGGCCCTTGATTACATTGTATTTATTCATGCCAACAACCTCTTCTCCAGTTGCCCCAGGCAGGGCTGCAGCAGGACAAGACGGCGATGCAGCAGTATGTCATAGACATTGAGGCCGTCAGCCTGAATCACTTTATAGCCATGCACGTTACGGGAAGATTTTTCCAGGTTTTCATTTTTTTCTGGAATAACGATTAACCCGTTCTCGATATTAAGTTTTTTCATGACGTCGACAAACTGCTTTGTTTTAATATCTGCAAGATCAAAACCATCAAGTACAAGAATGTTTTTCTCAGAAAACCTTGTGCTCAGTGCCATACGAACACCGAGCTTGCGCACCTTCTTGGGCAGTTTGTAACTGTAATCTCTCGGTTTGGGGCCAAAAATCACACCACCGCCACGCCAAAGCGGAGAGCGGTTCGTACCAGCACGGGCCCGGCCTGTTCCCTTTTGGCGATAAGGCTTTGCACCGCCACCGCGTACTTCGGTTCTGGTCTTGGTGCTTGCCGTACCAGCCCGTCGGTTGGCCAATTGCATCTTCACTACATCATGCAAGATATGTTTCTTGACCTCAAGGCCGAAGAGGCCGTCATTCAACTCAACCTCTCCAACTTTTTTATTATCGGTATTAAATACCTCAGTTACTGCCATTTCGAGTTCTCCCCAAACAGCCGCTCAGCGACTGACCGTTTATTTAATATAGATCTGCAGAAGTCCCTCTTTGGCGCCCGGCACAGATCCTTTGACCAGCATGATATTTTCATCAGCACGGATATCAATGACGGTTACGTTCTTCTTGGTCAACTGTTCATTACCCATGCGGCCGGGCATCTTCTTGCCTTTTATAACGCGGCTGGGCCAGGCGGAGCAACCGATAGAACCCGGGCGCCGGTGAAACATTGAGCCATGGGTCTTGTTGCCGCCCTTAAAACCGTGTCTTTTTATAACACCCTGAAATCCACGGCCCTTGCTCTTGCCGGTGATATGGACCTCGTCCCCGATCTTTACAAGCTCGGTAAGCTGGATTTCCTGACCAAGCTCATAGGTTCCGGGATCAGAGACCTTGAATTCCCTTATATGATAAAATCCGCCTTTACCGGCAGTCTTGCAATGACCGGCCTCTGGCTTATTCAGCCGTGCTTCCTTCTTGGGTCCAAAACCAACCTGGATGGCATTATAACCCTCTTTGGCCTCAGTCTTTTTCTGAAGAACCACGCATGGACCTGCCGCAATTACTGTTACAGGTATGGCTTGCCCTTGCTCTGAGTAGACTCTGGTCATTCCGATTTTCTTACCCAGCAATCCCATTGTATTCGGCATAATACTGTACACTCATTTTTGTAAAATTTAACTGGTTAGCAGCCGGGATCTCTAGCAGTTCAGGCCCCTACTCATGCCTCCGTACTAAGGCAGTTTGATCTCCACATCAACACCAGCAGACAATTCCAGCTTCATCAGGGAGTCTATGGTCTGCTGCGTTGGCTCCAGGATATCAAGCAGTCGACGATGCGTACGCATTTCAAACTGCTCCCTGGATTTTTTGTCAACATGCGGAGAGCGCAGAACACAAAACTTGTTGATTGTCGTCGGCATGGGAATCGGCCCGGCTACTGTAGCGCCGGTTCTCTTTGCCGTTTCGACAATTTCCCTGGTGGACTGATCCAGCAGCTTATGATCATATCCCTTCAGTTTTATACGGATTTTATCGGCTGTAACCATGATTGTTTGTTTTCCTTATTCGATAATTTC
>PKTW01000020.1 GCA_002868955.1 Desulfobulbaceae bacterium | reverse complement strand
TCCAACCGAAGCAAGGAGAGAACTCTGGAACCATCCCCGATGCTGATCACTGCCTTCCAAATACAGATCGGCAGGCGCCCTGAGTTCCTCTCTCTCTTCCAGGACAGCGGCATAACTGACTCCTGAATCAAACCAGACGTCAAGGATATCATTTTCTTTAATAAAAGATGTCCCGCCGCAGTTTGCGCAGCTGCGGTTCTCCCCAATGAAATAGGAGGCGTCATGTTTAAACCAGGCATCAGCACCCTCTGCGGTAAAAACAGAAACAATTTTTTCTGCTACGGTTTCATCCTTGAGCACCTCACCGCAATCCTCACAGGTAAACACGGTAAGCGGCACCCCCCAGGCGCGTTGGCGCGAGAGACACCAATCAGGCCTGACTTCGACCATGCCGTAGATGCGCTCCATGCCCCAACGCGGCGTCCAGGCAACCTTTTTTATCTCCTGCAGGGCAATTTCCCGCAGGTTGTTTTTATCCATGGAGATGAACCACTGTTCCGTGGCCCGGAAAATAACCGGCTTCTTACAGCGCCAGCAGTGGGGATAGCTGTGTGTTAGAGCTGCTTCTTTGACCAGGAACCTCTTCTCATGCAGGTCACTGATAATGCGTTTGTTGGCATCATAGATGAACATCCCCGCATATGGCCCGGCTTCGTCAGTGAAAACACCCTCGCTATCAACAGGAGAGAGTATCGGCAGATTGTACTGCAGGCCGCTCAAGTAGTCTTCCCGCCCATGACCGGGTGCGGTATGCACAATGCCGGTACCCGTTTCTAGCGTTATATAATTGGCCAGAATAATAAGCGACTCGCGCTCCATGAAGGGATGTCTGCATTTTTTCCCTTCAATATCTCGTGCTGAAAAGGTGGCGAGCAGTTTGTGCCCCCTGCTGACCACATCCTCATCGAAGCCGGCAAATGCCTGCTCTATAAGGTCTTCAGCCATGATCCAGATCTCATCTCCCACCGCAACCGCGCCATACTTGTAGTCCGGATGAAAAGCTACAGCCAGGTTGGCCGGCAAGGTCCAGGGCGTGGTGGTCCAGATCAGGGCAAAGACTTGCCGCCCTGCAAGTTTTTCCTCAGCCAATTCCGGAACCACCTTCCCAAGGTCATCCAGCACTGGGAACTTGACATAAATTGATGGGGAGCCGTGATCGTGATACTCCACTTCAGCCTCAGCCAGAGCAGTACGGCATGATGAGCACCAATAAACAGGTTTTTTACTCCTTATTACCCCGCCAGAGAGTAAAAACCTGTTGAATTCCCTGGCAATGGATGCTTCGTAGCCATAATTGATTGTCAGGTATGGATTGTCCCAATCCCCCAGAACTCCAAGGCGCTTGAACTCGTCCTTCTGGATTTTTATCCATTTTTCAGCATATTTGCGGCAGGCTGCGCGTACAGACAGGATGGGGATCTCATTTTTTTTGGATCCCAGTTCCTTGTCAACATTGTGCTCTATGGGAAGACCATGACAATCCCAACCGGGAACATAGGGACAGTGATAACCTGCCATCCGTTTTGACTTAAGAATAATATCCTTGAGCACCTTGTTAAAAGCTGTGCCAAGATGAATGTGCCCGTTTGCATAAGGCGGCCCATCATGAAGAACATAAAGGGGTTTGTCTTTTGTTTCAGCCTCTATCTGTCCATAAAGGTCCTCTTTTTCCCATTGCTTCAAAAACTCAGGTTCCTTCTGGGACAGATTCGCCTTCATCTTAAAATTTGTTTGGGGCAGATTTAGGGTTGCCCGATAATCCATTTCTTATTGCTCCTTTTCCTCATCAGTTACAAATACTTCTGAACTCCGCCAGAACCCAAATTGAGTCAGAACCTGCTTCATACCATCAGAAAATTCCCGCCCGTTACTCAGTGACAAGGCGCATTTAATGAAGCTTTGCCGCTAAAATAACAGGTAATAAGCAAGTTGCAAGGGTAAAGTTCCCTTGCCCGGTGGAAGTATCTTGACTTTAATTTTCAGCCCATACCAGGCAGTAAAGTATCCATAGTATGCCTATACCCGGATTATGCACAGATATACTCTCCTCGGAGCAATTCCCAAGAATAATCCGGGTTTACAGTTTGACAAGCAAACGGCTGATTAATATAATCAACCATGCCAATAATGAAATACCATGATTTAATAAATGTATTTGGATCTCTTGCAATACAGCAAATACATCTTTAATACAGACAACCTTTACCGCTGCGAGGGATAAATGCCAAAAGTAATTGCCATGGCAGGGAAAGGCGGCACCGGGAAAACAACTATTTCCGCCCTGCTCATAAACTACATGCTGCACAACAATTTAACCCCTATCCTGGCAGTGGACGCAGATGCCAATGCCAATTTAAATGAACTCCTGAACATGGATGTTGATCTCACCCTTGGGGAAATACGCAGAGATCTGAAGGGTGATGTCCCTGCCCATATAACCAGGGACCAGTTCATGGAAATGAAGGTCCATCAGGCTCTGGTTGAAGCCACAGGTTTTGATCTTCTTGTAATGGGGCAGCCCGATGGCCCCGGCTGCTACTGTGCTGCCAACCAGCATCTGGCCATGACCATGGACAAGCTGGCCGATAACTACAAGTTTATCCTGGTAGACAATGAAGCGGGCATGGAACATCTGAGCCGGATGAACCTGCGCTCCATAGATATACTGCTGGTGATTTCAGACCCTTCAGCCCGCGGCATTCTCACGGCTAAAAGAATTTCCGAACTTACCAAGCCATTGAAAATTGAAATTAAGGAAAAGTATCTCATTGTCAACCGCACTCCGGACCCCTTACCTGACGAGCTGTATGCCAAGATAAAAGAAACCACTGAGAGCACCGATCTTCCACTGGCAGGAATCATCTCTAGCAGTAACCAGTTAATCCGTCAGGAGTTGAGCGGCAAATCATATCTTGAGCTGGCCGAAGATGCGACCGTCATACAGCAAGCCTATGAAATTTTTTCAAAAATCATTAAATAGGCCTTTTGATTGGACTTGACAGAACTTGGTAATCGTAATAGAAAAACTGCTTCAGGTCTGAAATAACGTACTGGAAGCTAAAGAATTTTTCATTTAGGATATAAACAGTATGCAAAATTCCCTTTTCCGACCCATTGCTAATCCCGGCCTTGCCTTTTTTACTTCATGGAAACAAAACCCGTCAATAAACCTATAATCGAGATTGTCAGGGCCACAAAGATATATTCTCCTGATGTAGTGGCACTCGAGGATATTTCGTTGTCCGTTCCAGCCGGTGAGATGCTTTTTCTGACCGGTATGAGCGGGGCCGGCAAGACAACACTGTTGAAACTGATATGCGGCATAGAACATCCTGACAAGGGGTTGGTTGAGGTGGCCGGCAAGGATCTGAACCGCATAAAAGCCAAAGAAATACCCTGGCTGCGCCAGCAGATCGGTATGGCCTACCAGGATTTCAAGCTTCTGGCCGACAGGACCGTGGCCCAGAATATTTCCATGGCCATGGAGGTTGCCTACCACAACATCAGGGCCATAAAGAGCAGGGTCATTGAATTGCTGCAGAAACTCAGACTAGAGCATAAGCATGATGCTCTGGCCGGAAGATTATCGCGTGGCGAACAGCAGCGTGTTGCCATTGCCCGTGCGGTAGCCAACTCGCCAAGACTAATTCTGGCTGACGAACCAACCGGCAATCTGGATTCAAAAACCACAAAACTTGTCATGGAACTTTTTGAGGACTGCAACATTTCAGGCACAACGGTTATTATCGCCACACACGACAATGATATTTACAGGGATGCAGATTATCGTGTACTCGAGTTGCACAGCGGCCGCTTTTTACCGCAGGCAGATATGACAACCTCCACGTCGAATAATATGCCATGAAATTTATCAGCACCATTGCATTACAAACAAGCCGTAACCTTCAGAAGACCTGGCCTACGCAGTTCATGACCCTGTTGACCGTGAGTTTGTCAGTCCTGATCTTTTCCTTTTTCTTTTTGATTTATACGAACATGATTAACACAGGTGAAAAACTCGGGGATGATCTGCGGCTTACCATATACCTTGAAGAAGAGCCTGTTCTGGAAATGCAGGCACAACTGGTGCGAAAAATTATTAATTTCAGCCCGGTTGAAGAGATACGTTTCACCTCAAGAAATGATGCCTTCAAACGTCTTGCCATTCAATTGGGAGACAATGTCGATGTGCTTGATGACCTGGACGCATCATTCCTGCCACCTTCAATCGAGATCTACCCCAAGAAAAGCCTCAACACCCTGGCCCAGATACAACGGTTCTCTGAATATCTTTCCACCCTGCCCGGGGCCATCAAAGTGCAATATGGTCAGGAATGGATAGAGCGCTTTAATTATTTTACCAAACTTTTGCGGATCATTGTCGTTTTAAGCGGCATTCTTCTTATCATGACCGCTACCTTTATGGTTGCGTATACCATTCGCCTGGCAGTCGTGGCCAGGCAGGCGGAGCTGGAAATACTGCGGTTATTGGGGGCGACCAACAATTATATCCGCACCCCGTTTCTCATTGAAGGTTTTCTGCAGGGTTTGTTCGGCTCCTCTTTAGGCTTGTTGGCCCTGTTCTTTTTGTACCGCTGGATCCAGTTGCGTTTTACAGGCCCTGGGATACTGCAGCTTGTCGATTTTACTTTCTTCTCTCCTCCGATTATCTCGATAATTGTCACTGCCAGTATTACTCTTTGCATAGGAGGCAGTTTTTCGTCCATGCGAAAATTCATGCGCATCTGACATGAGAATCCTGCGTCACACATTGAAGATATATGCTATAAAGCCGGTGCGCGTCTTGTTTTTTTCACTCGTATCTGCCTGCTCTTTTATTCCCAGCAGTTTTCCTGGAACAGGCATCAACCACATCGCTTATGCCCAGGAAGCAAATTCTCCGGACAATCCGCAAGAATCTAACCGCAATAAACTCACGAAAGAACAACAACAGGAAATAATAGAAAAAAATGCCACAATCCGGAAACTGCAGGAAGGCATAATTGATCATAAAATAAAAATCCTCGATTCCAGAAAAAAGGAAAGAAACCTGCTTGGAGAACTGGAAAAAATTGAAAGGGAGCTCGAGGCTCAAAAAAATATGCTTGCCTCCCTCCGGGCAGAAACTGAAAAGCAGGAATTACTCCTCGCTGACAAACAGGAGTACCTCAAGCAGGTCCTCGCTGAAAAAAGGGCACATCAGGTGCATGTAAAAAACAGGCTGGCATCCTATTACCGCATGGGTTCAGTCGGACTGATGAATGTCGTATTTGCTTCAGAATCACTGCCGGAACTTCTTGATTTTAAAGAGTATTTTAGCCTCATGGTGCAGCATGACCATGCCATTATCCAGGAATATCTCGCCCAGCTCAAGGCGTCGAATATTGCCCGGGAGGAACATGCGCGGGAAAAATTGCGCCTTATGAAACTGGCGAATGAAGTAAGCGAAAATGAATTACAGTTTACCCGGATTCGCGAAGAAAAAAGCTACCTTCTCAAACAGGTAAACACAGAACAGCATCTTTATGAACAAGCTGTTTTGGAAATTGAAGAAGCAGCTACTGATCTGGCTGAAACCTTGCAAAGGCTGCAGGCAGCATCCCAACCACAGCCAGCTGCGCCACAACCTGTGCGCCTAATTGATACAGCTAAGAAAAAACTGCCGCAAGAAAAAGCCGTTGTCCAAGAAGGTTTTCCAGGCCGGAAAGGATTACTCGATCCCCCTGTCCCTGGAGCTGTTATCACTTTTTTCAGACAAAAAGTCCCGGGCAAGTTTGATTCATTCACCATAGCGGATGGGATCGATATCAGAGTAAAAAAAGGTGAGGAAATCAAGGCTGTTTACGATGGCAAGATTATCCATTCAGGCTACCTGCGCGGCTATGGAAATCTCCTTATCATTGACCATGGGCAACAGTACTTCTCACTCATTTCGAGGGCAGCTGACTTTTACAAAAAGGAAGGTGAAAAAGTCACAACCGGAGAGATTATTGGCATGACGGGTGAAGGAGATCCTCTTTACGGCAAGGGTCTTCATTTTGAAATTCGCAAGGGCTCAACCCCTGAGGATCCCATGTTGTGGCTAAAAAATGACGCCCTACCACTCGAAACCTCAACCCAGAAAGTCCAATTGCTTCCCTGATAGAATGTTTCGAAAATAGAACTCTTGTTGCAAGGCGGCCTTATTACCAACTCTTGTCTGTTTTTATCCTTGCTCCTCGCTGCTAAATTCACTTGTTAGCGCGGACAAGCGGTCAGCTAAACGGTAAAATTTATATTCTGCACTATTCATTGTTGGACTTTCCGCAGCTTAATATTATATTGTTTGAAGATGTACAGCATGATAACGTAATAATTTTATGCATAACACTTCGTGTAGTTGCAAAACTGAACAAATTTCTTTTTGGCCGATAAAATCCTCATATTCCCCGCATTAAAAGGCCCCTACAGACAGGAATACTATGATTACGTTTAAAAAAGTTCTCCCCATCACGCTTCTTATTCTCCCTCTATTCTTTGCCAGGAACCTTCAGGCCCTGGAATCATATGATGATGCGCAGGAAACCTATAAGAATCTCGAGGTCTTCGCAAATGTCCTCAGCATCGTCCAACAGAATTATGTCGATGACATTGACACGCAGGAAACCATTGAGGGAGCAATTAAGGGAATGCTCACAAGCCTGGACCCCCATTCCTCCTTTTTAAAACCGGATGATTTCAAGGAACTCCAGGTCGAAACTACGGGCACTTTCAGCGGCATTGGTATTGAAATTACCCTCAAGGACGACATGCTTACCGTTGTCTCGCCCATTGAGGACACTCCTGCCTTCAAGGCAGGCATCCAGGCAGGAGACAGGATCATTAAGATTGAGGGCGAATCCACCAAGGAAATGTCATTACTTGACGCTATAAAAAAACTACGTGGGCAAAAAGGTTCTGAGGTCACCATTTCAATTCATCGCGAAGACTGGACAGACCTGCAGGAGTTTACCATTATCAGGGACGTAATACCGATTCACTCTGTGCGCGACAGTGTTCTTGAAACCGGATACGGATATATCCGGATCACCAACTTCCAGAGAAACACCTCTCAGGACCTACAGAACAGCCTTGAAGACCTAATTAAAGAAGGAGCTCTTAAAGGATTAGTTCTTGACCTGCGTAATAACCCGGGGGGGCTTCTGGATTCTTCGGTAAAGATCGTGGACATTTTTCTGGATGAAGGCATTATTGTTTCCACCAAGGGCCGTCTTCAAGACCAGAATATGGAATTTTCAGCACACAGCGGCGGAGCGGAATACGATTTCCCCATAGTCATTTTGATAAACGGCGGCACTGCCTCTGCATCAGAGATTGTGGCCGGAGCCCTGCAGGATCATAAAAGAGCACTCATTCTTGGCACCCAGTCCTTTGGTAAGGGCTCTGTGCAGACCATCATCCCCATGGCCGACGGTGCCGGACTGCGACTCACTACTGCACGGTATTATACGCCAAGCGGAACCTCCATCCAGGCAACCGGTATTACCCCCGATGTTCTTGTTCCTAAAAGTGTTGCTGCTGAAGAAGACACCCCAAAGGGACCCGGGGAATTTTTCAGGGAAAAGGATTTGCGGCATCACCTTGAAAATGGAGGCGACTTGCAACCTGCAGATGAGAAACCCCAGCCTCCGACCATCGATGAAAGCAACTTGATTTCAGATAAGGTCACGATTGAAGAGGCAACAAAAGAAAAGCTCAAGGACGACAACCAGCTCAGCACCGCACTGCTTGTTCTCAAAAGCCTGAATGTGCTTTCCGGGCAGGGTGCCGATAAGTAATGCATCCCGGGCAATTGCACCTTAAACCCGGAGGAGCAGGGAGACGGTTCCTCCTCAAAAGCCCAATTCACGGATAAAGCGCATATCCTTGGTCCAGTTTTTGTGAACCTTGACCCAAAGCTTTAACAAAACGCGTTGTCCCAGGAGTTTTTCTATATCCAGACGGGCATTTTTTCCTATCTGTTGGAGCTTTGAACCTTTCTTGCCAATGATAATCGCTTTTTGTGAAGACTTCTCGACAACTATTGTTGCATGAATTGTCACAAGCGACCTATTATCGTCTTCTTTGAAGCTGTCAATCACAACTGCTGTAGAATAGGGGATTTCCTGGCCGGTTAAAAGAAAAATCTTTTCCCGGATAATCTCCCCAACTATAAAGCGCTCGCTTGCATCTGTCGGGATATCCTCCGGATAGAATTTGGAACCAGCAGGCAAAAGCCGAAGAAGTTCCTGCAGCAACACATCTGTACCACTTTTCAAAAGGGCAGAAACCGGAATAATTGCAGCAAAGGGATAGATATTGCAGTACACCTCTATCAGCGGCAATATCTGTGCCTTTGACAGGAGATCGATCTTATTTAAAACCAGAATTGCCGGAACTGTTGTGGACTCGAGATATGCAACCGTCTGCGCCTGCCTTTCAGGCAGGGGCAGGGAAACATCTATAAGAAACAGGACCACATCAACCTCTGCAAGGCTTGACACAGCTATTTTCACCATTTCCAGGTTAAGGGGTTTCCTGGCCTTATGCAGGCCGGGCGTATCGAGCAAAACTATCTGGTAGGCAGGATCATTGACGATACCGATGATCCGGTTTCGGGTTGTTTGGGGCTTGGGTGTTACGATGGAAATCTTTTGCCCCAGCAAAGCATTCAGCAGTGTGGATTTACCTGCATTGGGCGGCCCGACAATGGCTACCATACCTGATTTGATTGTATCTTCCAGCATCTCTATCGGCAAAATTCTTATCTTGTTATGGACTCACGTATTGACTGCAGTCCTTTTCATAATTTATTTATGATATATGTTTAGTGTGTGGGGAATATATTCCTCCTTTCCCAGGAACGCGAAAAAGTGCCTGGATTAAATTACCTTTCGCGTTTAGATTACATAGATATTTTCCGAAGTAGCTATTCATAACTTTACGGAACCGTGAATACATGGTAATTCGTGCGGGCTTTGTACAATTGGGCCCTAAAATACTCTGTGGAAGCTGTTTCGGTCAACACTATTAAAAAACTGAGCAAATGACATTAAACGGCAGAATAGTCGAATATCTGGAAAACGGCAAATTCATCTGCGCCTATGTCAATGAAGATAATGGCACTCGTCTTCATTTACTCAACCAGAACAGCCGGGAACTCAACTTAGCCCCAAACAGGATAGTCCACTGCACAAATGAAAAGGCTGCATCATTTTCTACCAGGGAAGATATCATAACCTTCCTGCAAAAAACCGCTAAAAAACGGGCTGTGCTGACGGCAGGCATCGATCTTGATGAGATCTGGGAAATTGTCTCTGATAAACATGAAGATGCTTTGGGGGTCGACTTTATGGCAAGCCTTTATTTCGGCAATGATCCCTCGGATGATCAGTGCGCGGCCTTCATGCGGGCAGTAATTGGCAACCGGGTCTATTTCAAATACAAAGCCGGCAGTATTCTTGTCCATTCCCCTGAAACCGTTGAACAGCTAAAACTGCAACAGAAAAAAGATAAAGAACAGGAAATTTTTATTGCCGAGAATACCGCTGCCCTGCGTCGTCTTTACAAAAACGGCGAATCCTCAGAAGATTGGAAAGACCGGGATTCCATCCTGCAAATACTTGCTGATTACTACCTTTTCGGCAAGGATTCTTCCGAGTCGGATATGGCACGCAAACTTGTTAAAAAAGCTGAACTGACCGGCCCCCATGATATTTTTTACCTGCTGGTAATGACAGGATTCTGGGATAAAAACGAAAATATTCAACTTCGCAAACAGGATATACCTACTTTGTTTTCTGAAAAAGCCCTGGCCGAAGTCGAAAAAATAAAGCTCCAAAATGAGGCTGATCTGCCTGCCGCTGACAGAAGGGATCTCCGGGACTTGCAGATTTTAACCATTGATGGGCCTGAGACCCGGGATTTTGATGACGCGCTCCACATTGAAAAACAGGGCGCCAACTACCTTGTGGGTATTCATATCTCCGATGTCGGTCTTTATGTAAAACAGGGAACCGCTCTTTTTGAAGAAGCGCTGACGCGGGGCACTTCAATCTATTTTCCTGAAAAACATTACCCCATGCTACCTGCAGCCCTTGCTGAAGACAAATTAAGTCTCTTGAAAGATCAGATACGCCCCGCACTCAGTTTTCTGGTCTTGCTCAGTCCCGCAGCGGAAGTTCTCAACTTTGAAATCGTTCGAAGTATCATATCTGTGAAACAACAACTGACATACCAGGTTGCGGATCAGTTGGTCAAACAGAACCAAGCATTGGCTGCCCTGGCAGCCTTGAGTGTATTATTGCGGCAAAGGCGCGTGAATCGCGGGGCGATACTTCTGCCCATGCCGGAATTACATATCAGGATCACGGCAGATGACAGCATTGAAATTAAACGGTCTGCTGTTGATACCCCAAGCAGAATTCTTGTTGCAGAATTTATGATTCTTGCAAATACGCTTGGGGCCCAGTTCGTTGCTGAACGCGAGGCTCCCGGACTATTCCGCTGCCAGGCTGAACCACGCCAACGCCTAATCGAAGGTTTTGAAACGGATATTCTTAAAATCATGCAGCAACGCAAACGCCTCTCACCCATGTCGCTGCTGACCACTCCCAAGAGCCATAGTTGTGTCGGTGCACCACAATACACCACCGTCACCTCTCCTATACGGCGTCTGCTTGACCTGATCATGCAGTTACAGATCAGTTACCTTTGCATGGGCAAAGGTATTCTCTTCAGCAAAAAAGACATGAAACATTTCGCCTCAATTATTCTGACAACCCTTGAAAAAGCCAACCAGGTCAAATATCTGCGCCAGCGCTACTGGATACTGAAATACCTGCAGGCAAAAAGCGGAGAAAGACTACCTGCCCTTGTTATTGACAGCGGCCCCAAGCGAGTGCATATCTTCCTGGAAGAATTCCTTCTTGATGCAGACCTGCCCCATAATCCTGCCTTTAAAGTTACAGCAGGCGACACCGTGCTGGTCAAACTTGCAAAAGTTGACCCCTTAAGCAATATCCTCAGACTTGAATGGTAGAGTTACCCCTCAAGCTTTCCTATATCGCCGCAGCCATATTTCTGCTTTTCTGTTTCCACCAATAAAATATTTTTTTGCCGCACTGTTGCCATATGTTGTGCTGCCTGCAGCCAGACTATACAACATATTGTGCACAACCCCAGTTATGCGGCCACACAGTGTGATATCTTCCCTGCATCCAGTTTAATTTTCCATAATTTTTCCTTGACATAGGCCCAACCTATCCGATAAAAAGAACCCCTAGTGGTGCAAAGTGGTATAAAAGGGGATAAAGAGGTGGCTCCGTGCCAAAAACCGACAACAGCAACGCATCGAAAAGCAGATTTCGCAGCCGTTCGGAACACACACTGGACGCGAAGGGAAGACTGAATATTCCAAGCAGGTTTCGTGATGTGATGCAGGACCAGAAGAATGAGCAGTTAATGGTCACAAACTGGCACATGTGCTTGAAAGCTTTTCCTGTCAAAGTCTGGGAACGCATTGAAACAACGCTGCTTGTCCAGGGAAAAAAGCAGCCCGGTATGGATTCTTTCAGGCGCTATGTGATTTCCGGTGTGAGCGAATGTACCCTGGACAAACAAGGAAGAATCCTTCTGCCGCCTACTCTGCGGACGGACTTCGACTTGAAAAAAGATGTGGTGCTGAACGGCATGCTTGACCACTTCGAAATCTGGGATAAAAGTGCCTGGGAGAAGGAAAGAAAGATGACCAGAGACAAATTCAGCGATTTTGAACAAAGCTTATCAGCCCTGGGTATACTTTAATTGGAGATGCCGTGACGAATGCGAGGAACGACCTTAACGCCCAAAAGCCTTGCTCTCCCATGGTTCAATTCTCAAATACAGATTCTTCCTCTAAAATCCACACCCCTGTTCTTCTCGAAGAAGTAATCCGCTTCCTAGCCCCGGTTGATGGCGGAATATATATTGACGGCACCCTGGGCCTTGGTGGACATACTGAAAAAATTTTGCAGTCCTGCGGCCCCTCAGGCCGCGTCATTGGTTTTGAATGTGATGCAAATGCCCTGGAACTCGCCAGGAAAAGACTCGCCCCTTTCGGGGAAAGATTTTGCGCCCTGCATCGGAACTATGCTGAAATTATGGCTGGACTGACTGAAATAGATATTCACAGAGTGGACGGGATGTTATTGGATCTCGGTGTTTCTTCATTGCAGTTTGATTCTGGGGAAAGAGGCTTCAGCTTCCAGATAGACGGACCACTCGATATGCGAATGGATAAGCGTTCACACCCAAATGCTGAAGATATAATAAACAGTTTGAGCCAGGAAGACCTTGCAGATATTTTTTATTACTACGGTGAAGAAAGGCAGGCCCGGCGCATAGCGGCACATATAGTTGCAGAAAGGGCCCAAAAAAGGATAGCAACGACCTCGCATCTTGCCCGCATTGTTGCCGGTGCCGTTCCAAAAAAATTTCAACCCCGGAAAATTCATGCGGCAACAAAAGTTTTCCAGGCCCTGCGAATTGCTGTCAATAAAGAGCTTGATAACCTGACGCTTTTACTCGATACCATAACAAAAATTCTTAAACCCGGGGGCAGAATATGCATTATTGCCTTTCATTCCCTGGAAGACCGGTTGGTAAAATGGAAATTCAAAGACAACCCTGAACTGCATGTATTAACCAAAAAACCTGTAATTCCGGACGCAGAAGAGATCAGGATGAATCCACGGTCCAGAAGTGCAAAGCTTCGGGCAGCATATATGAAAGGTTGAGAAAGAGGAGGAACTCAAAATGATCAAGGATTATTCTGGCGGGTTTATTGTGGCAAACGGCAGGAAAAAAATAAAAATTTCGCAGAAAAAATCTTCCACTGACTTCACGGATCTTTTTCAACCATCCAAACTTATGTTGAAAACCATTGGTGCCATGCTTCTGGTAACCGTCATCATCGGCATCAGTTCAACTATCTGGTACGGCCTGCAGGTGCAAGTCGCCCTGGATCAAATCGGCAGCAACAGATCTGTCAACAATCAATTGCTTAAAGAAAAGAGGCTGATGATTGTGCAACGTGACCTGATGCTGACCCACAACCAAATGGAGACTGCTGCTCAAAAACTCGGTTTGCGATCCCCGGCGGAAAACCAAATCCGTTATCCTTAAAGGCAGCAATACATTGACCGGTTCACCGGAGATACAGATATAATTCAGTAAATATAAAAATAAATATTTGCAGCAAAGCATGGGAGTTTAGAATGCTACATGACTGATCACGCGCAGAAAAAATTTCAGAGACGACGAATGTCGCTCTTCAATATAAGAAAGAAGAAGGTATTGCTTCTTCTGGCCCTTATCCTGATTTTAGGATCTGGGGCTTTCTTGTTTCATAAAGAGAAACTTTATGCCATCTCAGAAGTTCTCACCTGGCTCAAGCAAAACAGACCTGAAAAGAATCTGGCACCGATTCAAGCAGCTTCCCCCAGGGGCGACATTTACGACCGCAATTTCAGACGCCTTGCCGCCACCTATGAAACCTATGCCATATACGCCCGCCCCCTTGAAATGGAAGACCCGGCTGCTTCTGCCAACCTGCTGGAAGAAATCCTGGGGTTGAAGCAAAACAAGCTTTCGGCAAACTTAAAAAGTGAACGGGGATTTGTCTGGATTGCCAAGGGAATCGATCAAAGCCTGGCAGATCGCATAAAAGAACGCAATATAAAGGGTGTTTACCAGGTTGTTGAAACAAGTCGTTTTTATCCTAATTATGAAACAGCTGCACATGCAGTGGGCTTTGTCGAAAATGATCAGGGTCTCGACGGTATAGAATTCCAATACAATACGCTCCTGCGGGGAGATGAAATAAACAGTGCAGAACTGAAAGCCCTGCACTTTAGTTCTGCGTCAGAACTCAGCCAGAACGGCTCCCATCTGGTACTTAACCTTGATCTGATGCTTCAGTCCAAAATTGAAAACTTTCTGAAAAAGAGGGTTAAGATTACCGGGGCTGAAAGCGGTGCATTCCTCCTCATGGATGCCGATACCGGCGCTATACTTGCCATGGCCAGTTATCCTGCTTTTAATCCAAATCGTTATTGGGAGTTTTCCAGCTCCGCTCTCAATAACAATGTTGTTAGCGAACCACTATATCCCGGCGAACTTGCGCTAATATTCCAGCAGGCAGCTGCAATAAATTTCAAAAATGAACGCAAATCGCAGGCCCTAGACAACATGGATGAAGCAGAGCCTTTACGGGTCATTACTCCGGAAATTTTTAAAAGAAAAGAATTATCCATTGCACCACTCGTTGATACTGTTGATCCTGATTATTTTGTCCACTTTGCCCAACTTTTAGGTTTTGATGAAGAACCAGTGACAGACCTCCCTCTCAAGGATGAAGCTATCATTGACTCATCCCTTGTTCTCACTGATCCTGAATTTCACTCGTCTGCCCTGCGCCTTCTCACCGGTTTCACGGCACTTGTGAATAATGGCAAGATTGTTTCCCCGCATCTGCTCAACAAGGTATACCCAAAGGAAAATACCACCCCGGTGGAACCAACCCTGTCCGGAGCTGAACATACTGCTACACTGCATCCGGACACCAGTGAAGACTTAATAGATTTCCTTGCAGCCAAATGGTTAAAAATACACAGAAGAGAAAGCAGAACTCCACGAGTGCCAATGTTTTTTGAAGCCCACAGCTTTGCAGCAATACCCGAGAATTCCGGACAAAAAAAAGCGAAACTTGATACAGTCGCGCCGAGCGAACAAAGTCCGCGCATCAGGCAAAGTATAATGTTGGGGGCCATCCCCGGCAGTGCCCCCAAACTGACCATGATCGCTCAGCTTTCGTATCCGGACAATTTTGATACGGCTTATCCCGATGCACTGAAATCCTCTGGGAACAGATTCTCGGTGCTGCGCCCGGATGACGATATGATTAAAAAAATGCTCTATGTGGCCGATCACCCACCCCTGGTACCTTCTCCAGATTTCTGGACCAATGGAGGAACTGCCTCAGCAACGGGAAGAGACACTCTTGCATCTGAAAAAAAGAGTCCTGCTGCAACGACTGAAAGCAAAAAAAATATGCCTGACGTCACCGGGAAAAGTCTACGGGCAGGTCTGCAGGTACTCCAGCATTACAACCTGGAAATTAAGCTTGTCGGCAATGGCAGAATAATTTCGCAATATCCTGCTGCCGGCACTGAACTTAAAAACGGTGCTGAATGTGTTCTGAAAATGCAGCAGGAAATATGAACGACGTACAGACAAATAACAGCCCGGTTTTTGGATCATATTAATGTCGGCACTTACAACAGCAAAACAACTCAAAATCTTACTTGAAGGAGTAGAATACAACATCACCGGAGATTTTGAAAAAACTGAAATTACCGGACTTTGTTCAGATTCAAGGAAGGTTCAGCCTGGGAATATGTTTGCCGCCCTTAAAGGTCTTTCTGTTGATGGGCACAACTATCTGGACCAGGCAGTTGCCGCAGGTTGCTCCGCCCTATTGGTAAATCAGGGTTGGCAGGAATACGCGCCGGGTGCTGAGGATTGGCCCCGGGTTGCAATAGTGGAGGTCACTGATACTAAAACTGCCCTGGGTAATGTGGCGGCGAACTACTATGACCATCCTGACCGGCAACTCACCGTGATCGGGGTGACAGGAACAAACGGCAAAACAACTACAACTTTTCTGGTTGAGTCCATGTTAAAGGCCTGCGGCAGGCGTCCGGGAGTAATCGGTACCGTCAACTATCGCTATAACGACAAAAACAACAAGCACATTGAAATGGAAGCCCCTTTTACAACACCGGAATCACCTACCCTCTTTGCATTGCTGCGCACGATGGCTGACGAGAATATCACCGATGTGGTCATGGAAGTATCGTCACATGCCCTGGCCCAGTCAAGACTTACGGGACTGGGATTTGATATAGGCGTATTTACCAATTTAAGCAGGGACCACCTGGATTTTCACACTGACATGCATCATTATTTCACGAGCAAAAAACTGCTTTTCACCGATTATATAAAACCCGGGGGCCGCATCGTCATTGTACTTGATGTTGCTGCAGATCAGGCAATGGATAACAGCGCTGCATCCTGTGAAAGCAATAACTGGAGTAAACAGATGCATGCGGAGTTGCTGTCCTTGTTTCAGACCAGAGAAGATTCGCCTTTAATGATAACATGTGGCATGAGTCGTGACTGCGATATACACCCGCATGATTTCACCATAGACATCAACGGCATTTCTTCTGACATCACAACTCCTGCCTGGACCATGTCACTGACAACTCCTCTGGTTGGCGAATTCAACCTACGGAATATACTCTGCGCCATCGGTATTGGTGTAGCTCATGGTGAAATGCCGGGCTGCATGAAAAATGGTCTGGAAGATGTAAAAACTATTCCCGGCAGGCTCGAAAGGGTTGGGCTTGAAAAAACAACCGCAGCCTGCCCTGCAGTTTTTATCGATTACGCCCATACTCCAGATGCCCTTGAAAATGTATTGACTGCCCTGCTGAAACTCAAACCCAAACGGCTGGTCTGTGTTTTTGGCTGCGGCGGCGACCGTGATCGCGGCAAAAGGGTTCTTATGGGGCAAATTGCAGGCGAACTGTGCGATGTGGTGCTGGCAACCTCAGATAATCCCCGTTCCGAGTCCCCTGATATGATACTGGCACAGATTGAAGAGGGACTATGCAGTAGCGGCCTTAAAAAGGTATCAGCTCCAGAAACTCTCATACGGCAGGAGGGAAAAGGATATGACATCCTGGTGAACCGGCACGTTGCAGTCAGTACTGCTATCAGATTTGCCAAACCGGATGATGTCGTCCTCATCAGCGGCAAAGGGCATGAAAATTATCAGATTAACAGAAAAGGAACAATTTTCTTCGATGATCGGATTGAAGCTGAAATGCAACTGCAGGCAAAGTCCGGCGCACCCCCAGCCTGGAAACTTGAATGGGTGCAACAGATCACCGGCGCACAACTTCTCTTTCCCCTTGAAAAATCCGTAACCTTCAAGAACATTTCTACCGATACCAGGACAATTCAAGCCGGCGATCTCTTTGTTGCCCTGAAAGGTGAAAACTTTGATGGCAGTAACTTCTGCGGCAAAGCAATACAAAAAGGGGCAAGCGGACTTCTCATTAATCACGTCCCTGGCCAGAGTCAACCTGATATGGATTTTCACCAGTCCACCCCTGTCCTGCTGGTGCCCGATACACTTGCCGCCCTCGGTCAACTCGCCGGCAATTTGCGGCGCTGGAATAATGATTTGCGGGTCCTTGCCATAACCGGCAGTTCCGGTAAAACCACGGTCAAGGAAATGGTCGGGGCTATTCTCAGTCAAAGTCATGCAATTTTAAAAACCGAAGGCAATTTCAATAACCTGATCGGCCTGCCCTTAACCCTTTTCAGACTAGAACCGGAGCACGAGATAGCTGTGTTGGAAATGGGCATGAACAGGCCAGGTGAAATTGCCAGGTTAACGGAAATTGCCGATCCGGATGTTGCCTGCATCATTAACGTTCAAGAGGCGCACCTGGAAGGTCTCGGAGATATCTGGGGAGTGGCCCGAGCCAAGAACGAACTTTTTGCCGGCCTCAAACCAGAGAGCAAGGTCGCGGTCAACCTGGATGACGAAATTGTCAGTTCTCTTGCTGCCGCATTAGGGCAGGAAAAAATATTCTTTGGCTGCCATCCGGATGCACTTGTTCGCGCAACAAATATACAAAGCCTGGGTGAAAACGGCATGAAATTTAGCCTCCATATCGGCACAGAAACACGACAGGTCGCAATTCAGGGCCTGGGCAAGCACAATGTGACAAACAGTCTTGCTGCAGCTGCAATGGCCCACGGATCCGGCATCTGCATTGATGAAATTACCAGTGGACTTGCTGCTTTCAGGCCTCATGACAAACGGGCCCGCGTTGAAGAGCTGCCTTCAGGCGTAAGGGTGCTAAACGACTGTTATAATGCCAACCCTGCATCAATGCTGGCTGCCCTTAACACCCTGGTGGACCTGAAAAAAAACCGCCGGGCTGTGGCTGTTCTGGGCGACATGCTGGAGTTAGGCATTAAAACTGATGAAGCTCACACGGCTTTGGGCACTGCAGTGCAAAGGCTTGGCATCGACTTTCTGGCCGCTTTCGGCAACCAGGCAGAAAACATGGTCACAAGTGCAAGAAATGCCGGCATGGACCCGGCTGCGGCCAAAGGATTCAACAGCAAGAAAGATCTGGCCTTCTGGCTGCAGAAATTAGTACAGGAGGGCAAGATCGAATCCGGTGATTGGTTTTTAGTTAAAGGCTCAAGGGGCATGCGCATGGAAGAAGTACTTGAACTTCTACATAACACAAACTCCATTTTCAAGGGAGCGGGCAACTAAAACTCATGCTATACCACTTCCTATACCCACTAAACACCCTATTTGCAGGTTTCAATGTTTTCCGTTACATCACGTTTCGGACCATTGGAGCCGCAGTCACCGCATTTCTTTTCTTTGTTCTGGTTGCCCCAGCCTTTATTCGCTTTATCAGAAATCTGCACATTGGTCAGGTGGTCAGAAACGACGGCCCCGAAACGCACCTTAAGAAAGAAGGCATTCCGACCATGGGCGGCATGCTTCTCATTTTTACCATTATCAACACCACCCTGCTCTGGGCCAACCTTAGCAACCGTTATGTCTGGGTCATATTAGGGGTTACGCTGTGGTTTGGTTTAATCGGCGCCATTGATGATTTCAGAAAAATAACCATAAACAACAGCAAAGGTTTGAGTGCTCGGGGCAAGTTACTCCTGCAGGTAGTCGGCGCCCTGCTCCTGGGTGTTATTCTTTACAGTCACCCTAATTTCGACGGACATCTGAGTGTTCCCTTCTTTAAAGCTCTCAAACCGGACCTTGGCTGGTTTTATGTCATTTTCGCCATGTTCGTCATTGTCGGATCTTCCAATGCTGTAAATCTCACTGACGGGTTGGACGGCCTGGCTGCAGGACCAATAATAATCACCGGCTCAGTTTACCTTGTGTTTTCTTATCTGGCCGGCCATGCAGTTTTGTCAGACTACCTGCAGATACCTTTTGTGCCGGGTTCCGGGGAGCTTGCTGTTTATTGCGGTGCACTCGTGGGCAGTGCCCTTGGTTTTCTATGGTTCAATGCTTATCCAGCGCAGATGTTCATGGGTGACGTGGGTTCACTGGCCATGGGAGGAACGCTGGGCACCATTGCAATTATCACGAAACAGGAAATTTTGCTGGCAATTGTTGGTGGTATTTTTGTTATGGAAGCCCTGTCTGTAATAATCCAGGTAGGCTTTTTCAAGATTTCCGGGGGCAAGCGGGTATTCCTCATGGCCCCGTTTCACCATCATTTTGAAAAAAAAGGCTGGGCCGAACCAAAGGTTGTGGTGCGCTTCTGGATCATTTCCATCATTCTTGCTCTGCTGGCCCTTGCAACTTTAAAACTCAGGTAAAGCTCAACTTTTTACGGCAATAATTGTAATTAACATGACAAAATCACTTGAAAAACCGGAAACCATCTTTGAACTGCATGGCCAACATGTTGTTGTCGTTGGTTTAGGAAAAACCGGTCAGGCGGCAGTCAGGTTTTTCCTACAGCATGGTGCCAAAGTCTCGGTGTCTGAATCCTCGTGCAAAAGCTCCATATCCCCTGAACTTATTGAATGGCTCACGGGAAATAATATATTCTGTGAGACAGATGGGCATACTCCTGACCTTTTCACCTCAGCTGACCTTATATTCGTCAGTCCGGGAATCCCTCTTACCATTAAACCCCTGAATGAAGCCAGACGCCTCAATATACCCGTCATTGGCGAACTGGGTGTCGCGGCATATTTCATGCAGACTCCTGTAATTGCAGTAACAGGTACCAATGGCAAAACCACGGTAACCACCCTCTTGGGCCACATTTTCCAGGCTGCTGCCCGTAAAGTTTTTGTCGGCGGCAATATCGGCACCCCGCTTTTTGATTATATTTCCGGTGCTCAGGATGCTGATATTGTCGTGGCTGAAGTCAGCAGCTTTCAACTGGATACCGGCGGCTCCCAGAAAGGCCTGCCTTTTAAAACCGCCATCCTGCTGAATATCACACCGGATCACCTGGAACGATATGCCTCTTTTGCATCATACGTGGATTCCAAATTCACAATTTTTGCTGCCCAGGGTCCTGATGATTACGCAATACTTAATGCTGACGACGCTGAGATCATGAACCGCAGAAGCCTTTGGCCTGCAAGCCAAAGGTTCTTTTTCGGCGAACATCTCGCTGATCTTGCCGGCGCATCAATTCATGGTTGTACTGTTCATCTGAAAAACAGCAGTTCGTCCACGCTTCCAAACAACATACATGGCGAGTCTTACGAATTGTCAGCCACTGGTTTTAAAAATTCCCCCAACCTGCAAAATGCGGCTGCAGCAATTCTTGGTGCCCGCCTTATGGGCTGTCCGCAGCAGGCTATTCAACAAGGTCTTGCCTCCTTCAAACCCCTTGAGCATCGCATGACACTGGTGACTGAGATTGGGGGTGTCAGCTATATCGATGACTCAAAGGCTACAAATGTCGGGGCGGTTTACTCTGCCCTTGAAGCCTTGCAGCAACCCGTTATTCTTGTTGCCGGCGGCAGGGACAAGGGAGGAGATTACTCAATCCTTGTTGAGCCTGTCCGCCAAAAAGTTAAACATATGCTGCTTATAGGTGAAGCAAAAGACACAATGGCCCGCGCCTTTCTGGCATTTACCAATGTAGAGATGCTCGACACTCTCCAGGAAGCGGTTTTAAGAGCTGCAAGTCTTGCTGCGCCTGGTGACGCTGTTTTGCTGTCGCCTGCCTGCGCGAGCTTTGACATGTTTTCAAGTTATGCTGAACGCGGCGATGTTTTCAGGAAATCTGTCCTTGGGCTGCGGAAAAATTCTGCCAGTACCAATCAAAATATAGCAGTACAGTAAGATGAAAGACGAAAAAGCACACTGCATGCGACTTATCATAACCGGCGGTGGGACCGGCGGCCATCTCTTTCCGGGTATCTCCCTGGCCCAAGCCATGATGCAGACCTATCCCGGCTGCGAGGTGCTTTTTATCGGTACAGAAAGAAAGGTGGACAAAACCGCCCTGGCTGACCTCGGTTTTGTTGCCATGACCATCAAAAGCCAGGGCATAAAAGGCAAAAACGCGGCGGCAAAAATACGGGCCATGCTGCAACAACCGGCAGCGCTTTTCGAAGCTGTCAGGATTATCCGAAAATTCGGACCAGATCTTGTTTTTGGTGTCGGTGGCTATGTAACTGGGCCGGTAATTCTCGCAGCCCGTCTGCTGGGTGTCACGACCTGCATACATGAACAGAATTCCATACCAGGTCTGGCTAACAGACTGCTGGGCCATATAGCTGACAGGATATTTGTTTCTCTGCCTGGAAGTGAAAAATATTTTTCACCCGCAAAAACCATATTAAGCGGCAATCCGGTGCGCAGCAAAATTGTAAAGACAGCAAACCAGGTGGCCCAGAAAAAATACCAGGAGCCCTTGACACTCTTGATTTTAGGTGGCAGTCAGGGCGCACAGCGCTTGAACAGCCTTATGCTTGAAGCAGCTGCAAGCTCTTTGGCCGATCGTACACCGATACCCAATATTATCCACCAGACGGGTGAGCATGACGAAATCCATGTACGGCAAAAATATGCTGAACTCGGGATCAATGCAAGGGTGCAAGCATTTTTCAGTGACATGGCAGAGATTTACTCCCAGGCCGACCTTGTCGTCTCACGAGCGGGAGCCACCACCCTGGCAGAACTCACAGTTTTCCACAAGCCTGTAATTCTTGTGCCGTTTCCATTTGCTGCAGACAATCACCAGGAGATCAACGGTCGCTATCTTGTCGAAGCAGGTGGTGCCCGCATGTTCAGGCAAGCTGAACTGGACGGAAAAAAACTCGGCATGGAAATAACACGACTTCTGGCTGACACAAAACTTCTGGCAGAAATGTCAATAAACTCTGGAAAGGTTGCTAAACCAGAAGCCACAGGAACGATAGTCAGCATATGCATGGAACTCATGAAAGACAAATTAGCAGAGAATAGTGGAAAAATTTTAGCCTTCTGATAAACGCATAAATGTAAGAACACGTAAAATGTACAGTAAAAGCAAACATATACACTTCGTAGGCATTGGCGGTATCGGCATGAGCGGCATTGCAGAACTGTTGCTGAATCTTGGCTACAGGATCAGCGGATCAGACCTGCAGGAGTCTGACATAACCCGCCGCCTGCAGGCCCTGGGCGGAACCTTGCATATCGGCCATGACGCCGCCTGGATAAACGGAGCTGATGTTGTGGTCATTTCCTCGGCCATTGCTGCTGACAACCCGGAAGTCGAAGCTGCCGTGAATTCTCTTATCCCCGTCATTCCCAGGGCCGAGATGCTGGCAGAACTGATGCGACTCACCAAGTTCGGTATCGCCATTGCCGGAAGTCACGGCAAAACAACGACCACATCCATGGTGGCCTGGGTTCTTGCCGAGGCAGGACTTGATCCAACCGTTGTAATCGGTGGTAAAGTCGACTGTCTGGGGGGAATTAATGCCAAACTGGGAGAAGGAGACTTTCTCATTGCCGAGGCGGATGAATCGGACGGCTCCTTTTTGAAGCTTGCCCCGGTCCTTGAGGTTGTTACCAACATTGACCTAGAACACCTGGATTACTACAGTTCAATTGAACAGATCAAAGCTGTATTTCTTGATTTCATCGACAAAATTCCCTTTTACGGCGCGGTCATCCTCTGCCTGGACGATCCCCACGTTGCCTCTATCCTGCCCGAGGTCAAGAAAAGATTCCTGACCTATGGCCTGACCAGCCAGGCAAACGTCTATGCCAAAGGAATTAACACTTCCGGGCTTAACACCCGGTTTGAAGTCTGCGTAGAAAATGTTGTCCTTGGTGAAGTCAATCTTCCCCTGGCCGGAGTACACAATGTATTCAATGCCTTAGCCGCCATCACTGTAGGGTTGGAGTTGGATATCCCGTTTGCAACTATTGCTGCTGCTTTAGAAAGTTTTTCGGGGGTGCAGCGCAGGTTGCAAGTTAAAGGAGAAAGGAGAGACATTACGGTTGTCGATGATTATGGACATCATCCGACTGAAATACGGGCAACCCTCTCCGCCCTACGTGATGCGTGGCCTGAACGCAGGCTTGTGGTTCTGTTTCAGCCACATCGCTATTCAAGAACAAAGGCCTTGGCAGAAGAATTCTATACAGCCTTTCATGAGGCTGACATCCTTCTTTTAACCGAAATATACAGTGCCAGCGAATCCCCAATCCCTGGTGTGACTGCCGAAGCACTGTTAAATGGCATAAAGAAGCATGGTCATAGACATGCTTATTTTGAACCAAGTTTTTCCGAGCTCCTAGACAAGGCCATGGACATTCTTGCCCCTGGTGACGTGGTCTTGTCATTGGGAGCCGGGAACATCTGGCAGGCTGGTGAAAAACTGCTGAAAATGCTGCAGGACTAAAAAAGGTTGATTGACTGAAATAATGGCGCGACTTAATTCACATGCAAGGGATCTTGATCGTTTCTGGCAGGGTAGAATTTTATGGGACAGTCCCATGTCGCAGTTCTCTACTCTCAAAGTCGGTGGACCGGCAGAGGCTATTATTTCTGTAACGAACAACCAGGAACTCAATAAATTGATCCTCTGGTTGAAAAAGCATGAAATTGGCTGGTGGATTGTTGGCAGAGGCAGCAACATTCTGGTCCCTGATACAGGACTTGCGGGGGTCGTCATTATCCTGGAAGGGGAATTCAGATCTATTGAAAAACTCATGAATTCGAGCATTACCCGGAAAAAAGAAAAGGTTCTCATCCGCGCCGGTGCAGGATGCCTGCTTCCCAAGCTTGTGAATTACTGCATTTCGCAGAATTTATCCGGCCTGGAATTTGGAGTCGGTATCCCGGGAAGTATCGGCGGGGCAATTGTCATGAATGCCGGAGCCTGGGGATACGAAATTGGCAGCCTGGTTGATGAGGTTCTCCTCATGAACAGCAATGGCGATATATTTCCTGAACAAGGAAGAAATCTAGGATTTTTTTACAGAAAATGGTCCTTGCCACACAATATGATTCTGCTCTCGGCAACGTTTAGTTTAACACCAGGCAGTAAAGATGTCATTAAAGCAACATGCAGAAAATACCAGGAACTGCGCCGAAGAAATCAACCTGTTGCAGAACCGAGTGCCGGTTCTTTCTTTAAAAATCCACCGGCTGACTCTGCCGGACGCTTGATTGAAAAGGCAGGGCTAAAAGGATTTTCAGTCGGTGGTGCAAAAATTTCCGAAAAGCATGCCAATTTCATTGTAAATACCGGCAAGGCTTCAGCCGCTGACATCTTGCATCTCATGCAGACTGTGCAACAGGAAGTCTATAAACGATTTGGCATCAAGCTTGAACCTGAGGTCCATATTTTGGGTGGAGTGTAAGACAAATGAATATGCCACATGCTGCAAGCATAGAGATCAAATCAATCAAAAACCCCAAAGGCCCCAAACATGCCTTAAAGCAGTCAAAACTGCTTATCAAGATTATGGGGCTTCTGATTCTTCTCCTGGGTCTTGGATTCGGGGTCAAGCATATATATCACAGGCTGTGCCAGTGTGATTTCTTCCAAATAACATCTGTCCGGATCAATAACAACCGCATGACAAGCAAGGAGCAGATTGCCGCCTTAAGCAGAGTTGATATCCATTCCAATCTTCTGGCTATCAATGTGGTCCAGGTGCAGGAATTACTCGAAAGCCATCCATGGATTGCCAAGGCAGATGTCATCCGTGACTGGCCAAACAGGTTGTTGATCAACTTGAAGGAAAAAAATCCTGTGGCCTTGTTGAACAGGGATACGGGACTGTTTTACCTCGACGACAACGGTCAGATTATTGCAGCGGCAAACCCTTCACAGGAACTTGACTTTCCAGTTATCACCGGGCTTGAAAATTATAGTTTTGACACGAAAGACTCAGCACATGTTTCTAAACCACTCCAGGATGTTTTTGAATTACTGAAGTTAGCCAATAGAAATAACCCGATACTGCCCCAGCAAAATATCTCGGATATTCATATCACAGAACAAGGTGAGCTTATTCTTTATCTGCTTGACAGACCATTCCCTATATATCTGGGGACTGAAGGAAAAATTTCAACACGTTATTACCGGCTGGTAAAAGTTTTGAAAGACCTCTATAAAACGCGGGAATTTGCTGAAGTTTTATATATCCGCTTAGATTATCAGAAGGATACTATTCTGGTCGGTAAAATTGAAACCGGCAGGATACATCGGGGATGAAAGAAATGGAAAAAAAGCTACGGGGCGAATTGATCGTCGGGCTTGATGTCGGCACCACAAAAATCTGTGCTGTTATCGGCGAAGCTTTCGAGGAGAAAATTGATATTATCGGTATAGGCACCCATCCTTCAATAGGTTTGAAAAAGGGCGTGGTCGTTAACATCGAAAGCACGGTGCATTCGATCCGTATGGCGGTCGAACAGGCTGAGGAAATGGCAGGTTGCGAAATCAACACCGTATGTGTAGGTATCGCCGGCAGCCATATTAAAGGTTTCAACAGCCCGGGCATCGTCGGTATCAAAAACCGGGAAATCCGGCAGGATGACATCAACCGCGTTATTGATGCTGCAAGGGCAGTTAACCTTTCGCAGAATCAACAAATTATCCATGTTCTTCCCCAGGAATTCATGGTTGATGACCACACCGGCATTCAGGATCCCTTAGGAATGACCGGGGTCAGGCTGGTGACAAATGTCCACATTGTAACTGGCGATACAACCTCAATCCATAACCTTGTAATGTGTTGCAACAGGGCAGGCCTTGAGGTTGCTGATATTGTTCTTGAATCCTTGGCCTCAGCAAATGCTGTGCTATCCCGCGAAGAAATGGACCTGGGTGTCGGACTGCTTGACATAGGTGGAGGCACGTCTGATCTGGCCATCTTTTCCGGCGGCACAATCAAGCATACCTATGAACTCGGACTGGGTGGCAATAACCTGACCAACGATCTGTCTGTTGGTCTGCGCACCCCATTTCAAGAGGCTGAACGCTTAAAGAATCTTTACGGTTCTGCCCTGACCGCCATGATAAATGGCGACAATAGTATAGAAGTCCCTACTGTGGGGGACAGAAAACCCCGAAAAGTCAAACAGCGGATCATGGGCGAAATCCTGGAACCGAGAATTGAGGAAATGCTGATAATCCTCAACCAGGAAATGATCGACTCTACATACAAGGACAGATTAAATGCCGGAGTTGTCATATGCGGCGGCACAGCCCTTCTTGAGCATATTGTCGATCTGGCAGAGCAGATTTTTGATCTGCCTGTAAGAATTGGATATCCCCGCCATATCAATGAGGCACCGGAAACTATTAACTCTCCTCAGCATGCAACAGGTGTAGGGCTTGTTTTTTATGCAAGCAGGCATGCATCCGGAAAGAAATGGCGGGTCCCGGGCAAAAAGGCCATAGGAGGTGTAGTCGGTTGGGTAAAAGGCTGGTTCAGCAACAATCTGTAGCCGGCAAAACATAAAATAGCATGTGACAATCATATAAAGAATAAACCGTTCTACTTTACGATTCAAATAGTCAAAACGAACAGAAAGAAGGGGGAAAGAAGATGGAATTTCGAATTGCAGAAGAAACATTGGCCCGGATCAGGGTTATTGGCATCGGTGGTGGTGGAGGAAACGCTGTCAATACAATGGTCGAAAACAATCTCCGGGGGATTGAATTCATTGCCGCCAACACTGACATGCAAGCCCTGGAAAATTCCAGAGCTGATGTGTGCCTGCAACTGGGCCCCGGTATAACAAAAGGGCTTGGGGCCGGAGCTGACCCTGAACGGGGTAAAGAGGCCGCCTTTGAGAGTCTGGAAGAGATTCGGGCGGTACTCAAAGGCTCTGACATGGTTTTTATTACAGCCGGCCTCGGGGGTGGCACAGGAACCGGTGGTGCACCCGTGATTGCCAAACTCAGTAAGGAGATGGGGGCACTTACAGTTGCTGTTGTAACCAAGCCTTTCTTTTTTGAAGCAAAGACCAGGATGAAAAAAGCTGAAGAAGGCTGGAAGGAATTAAAGAAACATGTGGACACTATTATCACAATCCCCAATGACCGTCTTCTGACCATCATGCAGAAAGGCAGCAAGCTCATGGACATGATGAAAAAGGCTGATGAGGTCCTGTTGCAGGCCGTAAAAGGAATTACTGACCTTATAAACCTTCCCGGCCATATGAATGTCGACTTCGCCGATCTCAAAGCAGTCATGCAAGAAGTAGGACCGGCACTCATGGGAGCAGGTGTGGGTGTAGGTGAGAATCGTGCCATAGAAGCTGCGAAACGCGCAATTGACAATCCTTTGTTGCAGGATGTGGGAATTAACGGCGCTAGAGGTGTGCTTATCAACATTTCAGCTTCAGAAGACTCTCTGACAATGAATGAGTTCATGGAAGCATCAAACCTCATATCCCAGAAGGCTCACGAAGATGCAAATATCATTGTTGGGGCGCTTTTTGACGACAGCCTCAATGACGAGATACGGGTTACGGTTATCGCCACCGGCGTAAACGGTATGGAAGAGGCTGAAACTATCAAGAGGCCTATTCAAGCCGTTGCCAATAAAGACCAATCTCGGGAAAGAAACCTTGAGGCCAGAAATAATCCTGAAATTTCTTCCGGCAACAACTTCAGCAGGTCGAACAAAATCTTTAACCGCCGTAATCCGGGACTTGTCAGGAAACAGTCATTGCCCTTTCCCAATACTCTGGACGAGGCAGAACTGGAAACACCTACATATTTACGTCAGGCTGCAGATTGATGCAGAGGCTAACAGAAGGATTTGAGATTATATTGCCTTCTCCCCCAGAATGGTTACTATACTTTCATATTTGTTGTGCGCGGATTGTTTAACATTATATCCCTTCTCTGTTTCTTAATATTTCGAGCACCTGTGCAAGGTGCGTATTATTTGAATCGTGAATATCCATCTTGACAATTTATCATCTCTTGCAAAAAAATGTGCGGCGAACTGGTTTCCCTTCTGTAACTTTTTGTTTTTTGGAGGCCCTTTTGCCGACTGAGACTTATTATGCTTGAATCAATTAAACCTGCTGCAATAGACTCTTCCTTTCTGACAGCTGATGTTAGTAATTTATGGGGCGAAAATCAAGATTGACTGCTGGAGTTGACGGCAACAGGGAACAGTTATTCCATGAAAAGGGGAGTATTAAGAAAAAGTGGAAAAACCGGGTCCCAATCGCTCTCATATTCCCAAACAAGTATGCACTCGGAATGTCCAATCTCGGGTTACAGCTTGTCTACCAGCTGCTGAACCGTGATGATGCCATTGTAGCTGAAAGGGTTTTTCTTCCGGATTCAGGAATAAAACCTGTATCCATCGAATCAGGCAGGCCGCTTGCCGATTTCCCTCTACTTTTTTTCTCCGTCAGTTTCGAACAAGATTATCAGTACATGCTCATGCTGCTGGAGATGTCAGGCATCCCGTCACTGGCATGCGAAAGAACTGAAAAAAGCCAGGTTGTCTCTGCTATGGCTGCAGGCGGACAACCCCTGGTTGTTGCCGGTGGCGTTGCCACATTCATGAATCCAGAACCACTGGCCCCTTTTGTCGATCTTTTCATTATCGGTGAAGCGGAACCGATCCTGGACTCTGCCATGGAGCTTTTGTTGCCGGGAATAAACAGAAAAAGCAAAGTGAAACTTCTGGAGGAAATTGGGACAAAGCTCCCCGGATGTTATGCTCCCGGTCTCTATGAGGTTGTGTATGCCCCTGATGGCGCTCTCCTTTCCAACACTCCCAAAAAAGAACATGCAACACTTCCTCCGCGAATTAAAAAAGTAATTATGGATTCATGCGGGTCTGTTGCGGCCCATTCCCAGATTCTCTCCCCACAGGCGGAATTTTCCGATCTCTATATGACAGAACTGGGACGGGGGTGTAGTCGCGGCTGCAGGTTTTGTGCAGCTGGTTTTATCTATCGACCGCCACGGCTATGGAGCGCTCAAACAATAATTAATGCTATTGATGCAAGGCCTGACAACACTGAAAGGGTTGGGCTTCTTGGCATGGAAATGGCCCGCGCGGAAGATGTCAACCTGATAGCTGACTATCTTTCCAAACAGTCATGCGCCCTGTCTTTTTCTTCTTTGCGGGCAGATATCATTAATTCTTCTCTCCTGGAACTGCTGGGCAGCAGTAAACTAAAAAGTGCCGCTATTGCTCCTGATGGGGGTTCTGAGCGCTTGCGGCTGGTTATCAATAAGGGTATAACAGAAAACGATGTACTCACTGCTGCTGAATTACTTGTAAAAAAAGGAATACAGAACCTGAAACTCTATTTTATGATAGGCCTGCCAACCGAATCACAAGCAGACCTCAATGAAATGGTAGACCTTATCTTGAAGGTGAAGAAAAAAATCTTGACTGTCGGGCGCTCCAGGGGCAGGCTCAGCACCTTAACGCTGAGCATAAACTGTTTTATTCCAAAGCCTTGGACACCATTTCAATTTCATCCCATGGAAAAAGTTGCTCTTTTGAAACAGAAACTGAAATTTCTACGTAAAAAAATTACCGCTGAACCAAACATTCGCATCAAGACCGAAAGTCCTGAAAAGGCTTTTTTCCAGGCTGTTCTCTCCATGGGAGACCGTAGGGTCGGTCTTGCCTTATTGGCGATGCTGCGCAATAATTGCACCTGGAAACAGGCTATTATTAATGAAAATATCAATCCGGATTATTACACTCTGCGCCAGAGAGGCGTAACTGAGCCTTTTCCCTGGGAAATAATTGATCACGGTATTGAGCGTAAATATCTCTGGTCTGAATACCAGAAAGCTTTAAGTGAAAAAACAACCATCCCCTGCGATACATCCCGGTGTAAACGTTGCGGAGTCTGCTAAATGATAACATCCGGTTCTCAACAATCTAAAATTGACTCTCTAAGACCTTTCCGGCTGGTAAAGTTTTTCTCTTTCACCGGCCTTGGACTTGTGCTTGTCACCACCATGGTCCTCTCGTGGGTTATATCCAACTATGCCAAAAAGGTCATGCTCGCACGCAGCGAGTCTTACTCGCTCCTTCTTGCTGAGCATGTTAACAGGCAGGTTTTTTTGCAGTTTGTTTTACCTACAGCTCTGCGTTACGGCGAAATCGCTCTCCGGAATCCGACACAATTTAAAAGACTTGACACGGTTGTCCGTAATACAACCGAAGGCCTAAAGGTTGACTCGGTAACCATTTTCGACTCCACGGAAAATATAATCTCCTACAGTACTATTGCTGAAGAGGTAGGAGTTCGTAATACAGGTGGCAAGGAATACGAAAGAGCGCTCAATGGGATTCACAGTTCCCGCCTCATGTCTACTGCCTCTCTTTTGAGCCTGCTGCCCGGATCGGAACCGATATCTTCAAAACTTATGACCTATATCCCCTTTCGCCGGGAAAATCCTCTCAGTGAAAGAACTGATGATATTATGGGAGTGACCAAAGTCGTACAGGACCTTTCAGATGACATGGAGGCCATACTCCGGCTTCAGCTTACTATTATTGTTGTCTCCATTCTGATTATGGGAACCCTTTTCTTCATCCTGACGCGAATTGTGACCAAAGCGGACCAGATTAATGAAGCGCGAAACGAGGAACGTCGCCGTTTAGAGAATAAACTCCTTCATTCTGAACGCCTGGCAAGCCTTGGTGAAATGGTAGCCTCTGTTTCCCATGAAATAAAAAATCCTCTGGGCATCATCCTCAGCACTGCTGAAATCCTCAATAAAAGATTGAAGGATCAGGCTCCGGCGAGCAAACATCTTTCTGAAATCATAATAACGGAGACGAGCAGACTGGATGGTATTGTCCGGGAGTTTTTAGATTTTGCCAGGCCTCAGGTGCCCCAATTTACCAAAGGACTCATTAATGACTTGATAATCAAGGTAGAAGAATTCATGAAGCCTGAATTTGCCAAGAACCGGATAACAGTTCAGAATGATTTGAATTCTGACCTTAAACCGATGAATATGGATCAGAATTTACTCTACAGGGTTTTTCTCAATCTCTTCATCAATGCAATACAAGCCATGCCCGATGGCGGCACACTCTCAATAAGTACCTCTTTGTCGGCAGAAGAAAAGGAAATGATTGTCATCATGATAAAGGACACCGGAGTCGGTATCTCAAAGGAAAAACTGGCAATGGTATTTACTCCCTTTTTTACGGACAAGAACCGAGGCACCGGGCTAGGGCTTGCAATCGCCAAAAATATTATCGAAGAGCATAGCGGTTCTATTGCGGTTGAAAGTAAGATAGGAAAGGGCGCGACCTTCATCATCACCCTTGTTCAACAGTAAATGATTGTTGGGCCTTCAGCTCTAAAATCAAATCATAAGGCCCAGCATCTCACGCACAGCCTGGTCCAGTCCAACCATAATGGCGCGCGCCATTATGGCATGCCCTATGCTGAGTTCTTCGATGGTATCAAGCGCGGCAATCCTGCCAGTATTAAAATAGTTAAGTCCATGTCCGGCATTCACCCTCAGTCCTGCTTCATAGGCCTCTTCAGCAGCAGATGCTATCAATTCAAACTCCTGATCTCTTTCTTCTTCACCTGCAGCATCAGAGTATCTGCCGGTATGGATTTCCACAAAAGTGGCTCCGGCGTCCTTCGCCGCCCCAATCTGGCGAGAGTCCGGGTCAACAAATAAACTCACCGGAATTCCAGCATCATTCATCCGGTCGATTACCATTTTGAGCTTCTTTTTCTGGCCGGCTACATTTAACCCGCCTTCCGTGGTTAACTCCTTTCTTTTTTCAGGCACAAGGGTCACCATATCCGGCTGTATGTCCAGGGCGAACTTGATAATCTCCTCCGTTGCCCCCATTTCCAGATTGAGTTTCGTTTTAACCGTCTGGCGCAGCAACCTGACATCCCGGTCCTGGATATGTCTTCTATCCTCACGTAAATGGACGACAATGCCTTCAGCTCCCGCAAGTTCGCAGATGCCTGCGGCAAGAACGGGATCGGGCTCGCTGGTGCCGCGAGCCTCACGTAACGTTGCAACATGATCGACATTTACCGCGAGTTTTATCATTTTCTCTCTCCTCTTTTTCGTAAGTTCCTGCAAAAGTTCTCTTTCTTTGTTATGCATTCTTACTGCCTCAGAACCTGACTTTTCATGATCATACCCTATAAGATGCAGAAATCCATGTACAAGCAGTTCCTGCAAGTGCGAATGCAGGGAAAGTCCCGCTTTTTCTGCTTCCCGGGCAGCAATCTCCACTGAAATGACGATATCACCAAGCATATTCAGGGCCATTGCAGAATCGGTCCCCTCTGTCAATGAAAAAGCCAAGACATTGGTTGGACCGTTTTTCCTGCGCCAGGAACTGTTTAACTCGGCAATCTGTTTATCATCTGCCAGGAGGAGACTCAATTCTGCATCGGGCATCCCCGTCAATACCAGGAGACGCTCCGCTGTCCGCCGCACCAGCGCTTCGTTGACCCGGGGTAGTTGGCTCCAGAACTCATTTCTAAAAAGAACAGGCATGGGATGTCTAGGAAATTATGCGATTATCAGGAGTTGTCATGCACCTTCAGCGTATGAATAGACTATTTCTTGGCTGACTTTAACTTTCTTGTCCTGCTTTGTTTATCACCCTGCTTCATTTCTTTCTTGGCATAAGCCCGGATAACCTGCTGCACCAGCGGATGACGGACAACATCCACATCGGTAAACGTGCAGAATCCTATGCCTTTAATGCTTTTCAGAATGCGGGACGCCTCAATAAGTCCTGACTGTTTTCCTGCCGGCAGGTCTATCTGGGTTATATCCCCGGTAATAACAGCTTTGGAATCAAACCCGAGTCTGGTGAGGAACATTTTCATCTGTTCATGGGAGGTATTCTGGGCTTCATCAAGAATTACAAAAGCGCTGTTCAATGTGCGTCCGCGCATAAAGGCAAGGGGTGCTATCTCTACTATTCCCCGCTCAATATATTCAACGACTTTCTCCCTTCCCAGCATATCATTTAAGGCATCGTACAGAGGGCGCAGATAAGGATCAACTTTCTGGGCCATGTCCCCGGGAAGAAAACCAAGTTTCTCTCCCGCTTCAACAGCTGGCCGTGTCAGTATAATATTTTTAACCTGGCTGCCGGTTAATGCTGAGATGGCCATTGCCACGGCCAAATAGGTCTTGCCGGTACCGGCCGGACCTATACCAAAAACAATGTCATTATTCCTTATCGAATCAATATATTTTTTCTGGTTGACGCTTTTCGGGGAAACCACCCTCTGGTTTGCAGTAATATAAACCCGGTCAAGGAATATTTCTTTCAGGTTGGCCTTTGACGAGCGCTCAAGAATACGCAGCCCGTAAGCCACATCTGTAGGATATACAGGGTAACCGGCCTTCAGCAGCTCGTATAATTGCTCCAGTGCGATTGCCGCCAGTTCAACTTCATGCTGCAAACCCTCAAGTGTCAGTTCATTTCCCCTTGTTTTTACAGAAACGCCAACTGTTCTTTCGATAGTGCTCAAATTTTTATTCAGATCGCCATATAACAGCCTTGTTAAATTATTATCTTCGAAAGTAAGCTTTTTTTTAGACATATGCCGGCTATTAGCCCTTCTTGATTGTTAATTGTTTCCGTCAGCAAGTTCTTCATCAATGAGTTTGCTTATGGCTGCAATACCACGGTTCTTCACTTTCCTGCCATTAACAAAAATGGTAGGGGTTCCAGTGACGCCTGCTTTTTTGGCCTCAGCAACATCCTGTTCAATTTTCTGGCGCAACGAGGGCCTCATCATATCAAGAGAAAATTTCTTGAGATCCAAGCCCAGATTTTCGGCGATTTCCAGATATTTTTTCTGGTCCAGACTTTTCTGGTTGATAAAAAGTTCGTCATGATACTCCCAGAACTTGCCCTGCTCCGCAGCTGCCATGGAGGCAAGAGCCGCCGGAAGCGCCTGCTCGTGAAAAGATAACGGATAATGCTTGAAAACCACTTTTACACTGTCAGGGTATTTGTCGAGCACCTGCTCGAATAGCGGCATCATCTTGCCGCAGTAAGGTCATTGGAAATCACTGAAAACAGCAAGCACAACCTTGGCTCCGGCAGGCCCAAGAAAGGGTGAATCCCCAGCATTTATTTCAACGATGAAATTTATATCAACCGTTTGCAGTGTCTTGCGCTTACTGTTTATAAGATAGAGCTGCTCACCTTTTGCAGAAACGGCAATGTCAGTCACAGAGGGGTCGACCGGTATCGTGCCGACAATTTTACCGGCAGCTGAATAGATGACTACTTTCGCCTCGTCGGTGAGAAGAAATGTTAGATCACCGCCTTGTGTTTGGGCAATATCTATGGGTGTTTCATCAAGCTGGACAGCACTGGAAACTTCCCAGTCGACTTTTGCCTGGGCTGTAGCAACTGGCATAAAAGCCAAAAGCATTAGAAAAGGTATTATGACCCCACTATTTGACAATCGTATCATTGGATTTCACCGGGATTATGTTGGGCGGAATATACAAATTTATTTTTTGATTGGAACCTGCGCTAGTTATTCAGTTTACTTCCATGTCAATTATCTGCAACTCGTCTCCTCTGGTAATTTTTATCGCGCTGGATTTGCAGGCAGGACAGGCATATATGTATCGTTCTTCAGAGTCAAACTGCGAACCGCAGTCACAACAAAAACCACCGAGGGCAACATATTCAATGATCAATTCCGCTTTATTGGCAATAGTATCTGACTTTGCCGCATCAAACGCAAAGAGAAGCGCTTCAGGAAGTATTCCTGCCACCTTTCCCACTTTAAGCCGCACCGATTCTATGGAGTTATAGCCTTCCTGCTGACAAAGGTCGGAAACCGTCTCAAGCAAACTCATGACAATAGATGCCTCATGCATTTTCAGGATCCACTCCCATTGTCCGCAAAACTTCGTCAAAAAGCTTTAATGACTCCTTTCCAGCCTCAACATCAACCTTCTGAATAGCAAAACCGGCATGCACAAGTACATAATCGCCTATTTCTGCCTCTTCAGGGAGCAGCATGAGATTGACCTGGCGCCTGGCACCATATACCTCAATGGTCGCCAATAAACCTTCTTTGCTGATAATCTTCGATGGTATTGCGACACACATCCTGCATCACCTTTTTCTTTTAAACGAACAGCAAAATGAATATATTAATGTTTTTATAGATAAGAGGCCGGCACGCCAATATATTAATATTGATAACCCGCTTTATGTCCCATTAAAACGTACACTTCCTTATCTGCAGTCACTACTGTCATTACCAATAATATAAAACGAATTGGGCCCGTGCATGCAGATTTAGAAGCCCTTTTCAATTATTTATATTACTTATAAGTAACTCATATGACTTGCGCAAGTTATTATTGTGCGTTGACAATACAGGAGTCATATTGTAACCATTCAGTGCGGTTGATGCCCGACTAACATCCTAATAATGAAGACTTTAATCACTATTTTTGTTATCAGCAGGATTGATAGAACTATCTAGGAGATAAAAATGCCGTCCATCCTCGTGGTTGATGACGAACTCAGCATGCGGGAGTTTCTGAAGATCCTCCTTGAAAAAGAGGGCCATAGAGTTACCACTGCTTCCGATGCATCCAGCGTTCTTGATCTCATGCAGAACGAGGACTTTGACCTTGTCCTCTCCGATATCAGAATGCCTGGCATGGGTGGCCTGTCTCTGCTCGAAAAAATCAAGGAGATCAACAACTCTATTCCCGTAATCATGATAACCGCATATGCTTCACCGGAAAACGCTGTGGTTGCCATGAAAAGTGGCGCCTTTGATTATATAACCAAGCCTTTCAAGGTTGATGAGATTGTCAAAATAATCAAATCGGCTATTGCAGCTACTGTTTCAAACAAAACAGGTGAAGCCCCAGCCTTAACCGGTTCCTTTGAAGGCATCATTGGCAAAAGCCCCGAGATGCTGAAAATATATAACCTTATCTCCCGTATTGCCCCAACCCCTGCAAGTATACTTATTTATGGAGAATCCGGGACGGGAAAAGAACTGGTTGCCCAGGCCATCCATAACCTGAGCAAGGTCCGCCATAAGCCTTTTGTACCCATAACCTGCAGTGCCATCCCGGAAAGCCTCCTCGAAAGTGAACTTTTCGGCCATGTCAAAGGTGCCTTCACAGGTGCCATCTCTAACAAAATCGGACTGTTTGAAATGGCCGACGGCGGCAGTGTCTTTCTTGATGAGATAGGCGAACTTACCCCTCTGATCCAGACCAAACTTTTACGGGTTCTGCAGGAACGTGAATTAAAACGTGTCGGTGACACTGACACTATTAAAGTAAATGTCAGGATTATTGCCGCAACCAATAAGAACCTGGAAGAGGAAATAATTGCTGGCCGTTTCCGTGAGGATCTTTTCTACCGCCTGGCGGTTGTGCCTCTCAGGGTCCCTTCCTTGCGCGAAAGAAAAGGTGATGTCCCCCTGCTGGTCGATCACTTCCTGAAAAAATATTCTGACAAAATGGAGAAAACCGTTCAGGAGATCTCCTCATATGCCATGCAAGTGCTCATGGGTTATGATTATCCCGGCAACGTCCGCGAGCTTGAAAATATTATTGAGCGAGGTGTTGCCCTGGAGTCATCAAATATTATTCTGCCAGAAAGTCTTACCCTTTCCAGCTATAAAAAAGACGGTAAACCTGTTGAAAAAAACGCCAGGGCTTTCATCTCCGTTGAATCAGAAGATGAATTATATAACAAGGGCCTGGATGAAGTAATGGCAACTCTTGAAAAAGAGATGATTGAACATGCACTTGCCAAAACGGATAATTCGAAGATACAAGCCGCAGGACTCTTAAAAATCAGTTTCCGGTCATTGCGCTATAAGGTTCAAAAGTATGGTATCAAATAAAATTTTCCATCTTTGAGGTTCTCCCCCAGTGCTCAATTCATTCATTGCCAAACCGTTTGAAAATGATGCTGCGGCTGAGTTGTTTAAAAAACAGTTGCATTGGATGCTTTTTGTGCGTGTTGTTTTTTTAACGCTGCTCCTGGGCATAAACTTTATGCTGCAGTCCGCTGAAAAGCACATTATTGTCCCTTCCTTTTATTATGTGGTTGCTTTCATTGCAGGTGTTTACATCTACACCATCTGTTCGGCGCTGGTTCTGAAATTCATCAGGCGTTACTCCACTTTTGCTTATGCCCAGATACTTATAGACGTTCTTCTCATAAGCATACTTATCTATTACAGCGGCGGCAGTCAGTCCATCTTCACCATCCTCTATTTTTTCCCCATCATCGCGGGAAGTTATATTCTCTTCCGCAGAGGCGGCCTGACACCGGCTGCAGCCAGCACTATCGCCTACGGGATTATCCTGGCTCTTGAATATAATGGATATCATCCCGTTTTTTTTGAAGATTTCTGGTACAGGCCTGTTAAAGACTTGCGCTCCGTTTTGAATTTATTTTCTATCCACGGCCTGACCTTCTTCATTGCCGCCATATTAAGCGCCCTGCTTTCGGAAAAATTACGCCGTACTGAAAAAGCGCTCATTACAACAACACTGAAGTATGACCAGCTGGCAGTACTGTACAAAAAGATTTTCGAGGATATTCCTTCCGGTATTATTACGGTCATCAACCAGAAAAATATCATTTCAATTAACCCTGCTGCTGAGAATATTACCGGTTTTAACGCAGATGAGATTATCGGCCAGGATATAACCAAAACGTTTCCAGGTCTCAATCTTGATACCGGCATGAATTTCCGCTCGGAAGTTGAAATTACAAGAAAAGACAAGAACATCATCCCCATCGGCTATTCATTTGCTAAACTGAACATGCCTGGCACAGAAGACAAATACGATGTCATCACCCTCCAGGACCTCAGTGAAACCAAGCAGATGGAGAAGCAGATCCTGCAGGCTGAAAAAATGGCAACCATTGGAGAAATGTCAGCCGGCATCGCCCATGAATTGCGCAATCCTCTTGCGGCAATCTCCGGCGCGGCCGAATTGCTTGATGCAAGCGGAGATATCAATCCCCGTAACCAGGGCTTGATGAACATAATTACCAGAGAATGCATCAGATTGCAGAGCACAATCAGTGACTTTCTTTCTTTTTCAAAACCCATGGAACCTGAAAAAGAATTTATTCCGCTGCTGCCGCTGGTTCAGGAAATGATTCAGGTCCTGCAGCATACGCTAGACTGGCCTCAAAAATGCAGCTCCGTAGTTGATATACCAGAAAAAATGGCCTGTTGGGCTGATCCGCAGCAGATCCACAAGGTGCTCCTTAACCTCCTGCACAACAGCTGCATAGCTTTAAGAAATATGGAGGGCGAAATTCATATCAGTGCCAGAGAGATAGAGGATGATACTGGAGCTGAAAAAACTGTTATTACCATAGCCGATACTGGCCGAGGCATACCTGCTCTCATCATCAATAAGATCTATGAACCCTTCTTTACTACGAGAGAAAATGGCACAGGACTCGGTCTTTCCATAGTACATCAGATTGTCAAGGCTCATCAGGGCAGTATCACTATTACCAGCATGAAAAATCAGGGAACCACTACCGAAGTTTGCCTGCCTCTGCCCTGATCATTCTTTTTCCTTGCGCACCTTGGCTCCAAGGGCCTGAAGTTTTCCCACCATATCCTCATACCCCCTTTCAAGATGGTATATTCTGGAAATCTCCGTAATCCCATGTGCTGCAAGAGCTGCCACGACCAGGGAGGCGCTGGCCCGAAGATCCGTGGCCATTACCGGGGCCCCTTTAAGTTGCTTAATACCCTTAACAATGGCGCTGTGGCCATTTATTTTTATATCTGCTCCCATCCGTTTTAATTCAGCCACGTGCATGAACCTGTTTTCAAATATTGTCTCCGTGATGACGCTCAATCCGTTAGCCAGGGTCATAAGAACCATGAGCTGAGCCTGGAGATCGGTTGGAAACCCCGGGTAGGGCTGCGTTTTGATATCAATGCTTTGCACCTTTGCCGGGCGTGATACAAAAAGAGAATTTTCTGACTCTTTGATAATAAGACCTGCTGACCGTAGCTTCTCAATAAGGGACGGTAAATGGGAAGGTTGGCAATGTGTCACTGATGCCTCCCCGCCGGCGGTTCCAACAGCAATAAGATAGGTGCCGGTTTCGATGCGGTCGGGTATAGTAATAATTTCCGCCGGCCTTAATTTTTTAACCCCCTGAATGGTCAGGCGTTCAGTGCCTTTGCCGGAAATTCGTGCTCCCATGGAAATAAGCATGTCGACCAAATTGCTTACCTCGGGTTCCCTGGCAGCATTTTTAATAACCGTTTCCCCTTTTGCCAGGACAGCTGCCATGAGAATATTTTCAGTCCCGGTTACCGATGGAACATCAAAGTAAACATTCCCCCCGGTAAGATGTTTTTTGGCAGAAGCTGTGACATAACCATCTTCCAAGGCAAGAGTTGCCCCCATATTCTTCAAACCCTGCAGGTGAAAATCTATCGGCCGTGCTCCAATGGCACAGCCCCCAGGCAAGGAAACGCGAGTTTTCCCCATACGGGCCAGCAAGGGTCCCAGAACGAGAATTGACGCACGCATCGTTTTTACCAGGTCATAGGAAGCTTCAAAATTATTTAGAGAATCCGTGTTGACCAATAACGTACTGTTTTCCCATTTCCATTGCGCCCCAAGGGTTTCAAGCAGAGCAAGCATCGTTCGGGTATCACGCAGGTCAGGTACGTTATGTATAGTATGCCAACCACGTGCCAGCAGGGTTGCCGCAATCAATGGCAGGGCTGCATTTTTAGCTCCGCTTATGCGGACTTCACCTTGCAGCTTGTGTGCTCCCTCAATGATCAATTTATGCATAACGTATTACTCACGCAGAGATATTTTTGGCACCAGAAGTGCATAATATTCAGCATACTTATTTCCCGAAGTCATATCAACTTTTGCGGGCCTGAAAAACCCTGGGCAATCCGGCATAGTCATTAAAAATTTCGAGGCTGTCGTATGCAGCTGTTCTTCTAAACATATCAAAAACTTCTTTTTGCTGGTCTCCACCTATCTCCATAAAAAACCAGCCGCGCGGTTTGAGTACTTTCCACAGCTCTGCTGCTATTCTACGAATCTCCTGAACACCTCGTTCACCTCCATCAAGAGCCAAGCGCGGTTCGTAATCTCCCACCTCCGGTTGCAGAGAACCGTTGTTCTTGCCAAAGGGTTCTGCGAGAACTTCCTTGGCTACATAAGGAGGATTGGAAATTACTACATCGAACTCAGCCTTTGCTTTTATTCCCTCGAACCAATTGCAATTAATGAAATCGATAATTTCTGCGACCTTATGTTTTTTAGCATTGTGGAGCGCAACTTTCAATGCATTGCAAGAATAGTCCAGGGCAGTCACTTTTACTGTCGCCAGTTCCAAAGCCAGTACAATGGCCAGGACTCCACTTCCAGTGCCTAGATCGAGAATTTTGATAATCTGTTCAGGATTTCCTGCAGAACTTTTGAGGACTTCCAGTGTTTTTTCCAGCAGAAACTCTGTCTCAGGACGGGGGATAAGAACATCTTTTGTTACTTTGAAGGGAAGCGACCAGAATTCTTTTTCACCAATTATGTAGGCCAGAGGTTCCCGGGCCAGTCGTCTGGAGACATTTCTTTCGTATACTTCAAGTTGGGTGTCATTTAAGACCTTCTCACCGGCAAGGAGAACTGCTGTTCTTTTCATTTCGAGCGCATGGGCGAGCAGCAGGGACGCCTCAAGCTCGGATTCAGTAATTCCTGCCTGTTTGAGACGCTTAACACCGTTGTGGAAAACTGTTTTGATCTGCACGTAATTTTTACAGGTATTTTAATAATGGAATACCTTGTTGAAAAGTTAATTGGTGACTGTTCCCTCACATTTACAGAAGGGAAATAATCTTTCCCCTGGCTTAGATTATTTCTTTAAGGGCTTCAGCCTGGAAATGAACAATAAGCGGGTTAATGATCTCATCAATTTTCCCCAGCATTATGGACTCAAGCCTGTAAAGTGTCAGACCTATACGATGGTCAGTCACTCTTCCCTGTGGATAATTGTAGGTACGGATGCGTTCACTTCGGTCTCCTGTACCAACCTGGCTTTTACGGTTTTCAGATATCTTGTCATGCTGATCCTGTTCCATCTTGTCAAGAAGACGGGCTCGCAACACTTTCAAGCCCTTGGCTTTATTTTTGTGCTGCGACTTTTCATCCTGGCACGAGACAACAAGTCCTGTCGGCAGGTGGGTAATACGGATGGCGGATTCAGTTTTATTCACGCTCTGGCCTCCAGGACCAGACGAGCGGAAAACGTCGATACGCAGTTCATTGGGATCAATTTCAACTTCTACATCTTCTGCCTCGGGCAATACAGCTACTGTAACAGCTGAGGTGTGAATTCTACCCTGGGTCTCTGTTTCCGGCACTCTCTGGACCCTGTGCACTCCGCTTTCATATTTTAATCTGCTGTATACTTTTTCGCCGCTTATAAGGGCGATTATTTCCTTGAAACCGCCTATACCTAAGGGATTGCTGCTCATGATCTCGACATTCCAGCCTACCTCATCAGCATAGCGGCTGTACATCTTAAAGAGGTCACCTACAAACAGAGCGGCCTCATCTCCACCGGTGCCAGCCCTGATTTCAAGGAGAATATTTTTTTCATCATTCGGGTCTTTCGGCAACAGCAGCAGCTTTATATCGTTTTCAATATCACCCGCTTTTTCCTTAAGTTCCTCGATATCCTTATTAACTAATTCCAGCAGCTCAGGATCATCCTCTTCCTGGAGCATCTTCTTGTTTTCTGCGAGCTCATCATTGACCTTCTGGTGTCTGCTGCTGAGAGCAGCTAATTTGGTTACCTGGGCATGCTCCTGCGCCACCTTTGTGTACTCGCGCTGGTTTGCAATGAGAGCGGGGTCTGAAAGTTTCTTTTCAAGATTAGAGAGTTTAGTCTCAAGTTCATCGGGTGTTGGAAACATGGCTCTAGCAGTTCTTAGATTTTAAATTTTGCCAACAACAGCTTTTGAAGCTTCCCAACGTTATGCTGTGGAGAATCTCCCGGGGTAAGGATGTTACTTTTTGTCAGATTTGCTGCTGTTCATGCTCTTCCGCAGCAAACGAAAACAGGGGACACTCCGGCTCCGGAGGTCCCCTGTTTTAAAACTGTTATAAGTGTTAAGCAGATTTAGGATTTTTTTTCAGATGATCAGCATATTTCTTCATGAATTTTTCAACTCTACCAGCTGAGTCAATAAGCTTTTGTTTGCCTGTGAAAAAGGGATGGCAGGCGGAACAAATCTCAACACTCATTTCATTGCTTACTGAGCCAAGCTCTACTTCGTTGCCGCAGGCACACTGTGCTTTAATTTTATGGTATTCGGGGTGTATATCTTTCTTCATTATTGTTTTCCTCCAACAAGTGCCCTGCAGTTCAATGCGGCACCGTTTAAACTTTCAGCCAGAATGTCTTGGTTTCCCTGGTTGTCTTAAGCGACCGGGGCAGACTTTATCTCTTGTAACCTTTTTAAAATAGCATCTCAGCCCAATGTTAAAAGTAAAGGCCCAGATGAAAACGGCGAATTATATATAATTAAAATATTATTGCAAGCTGTATTAGAAAAATTCAAAATAAGCCGAAAGTTACGGTTGCGTTTGCACAATAAAAATTTCCGCTTAAACTATTGCTGGCTTCGCAAATAAGCTTTCATCCGACAGGTATTGCGCCGGTAACCAGCTCAAAGTGCCAGCCCCTCCTGATCCTTCGCGACATTTTAAAACTGTATCAGCTATTCATGGATTGAAAAAATTCTGCATTTGTTTTTGTTGCCTTCATCTTATCAAGCAAAAATTCCATGGCATCGCCAGGATTTAATGAAGAAAGAAGTTTACGCAAAATCCATATTCTGTTGAGTTCAGCCGCATCTAATAACAAATCCTCTTTTCGAGTGCCGGATCTATTTATATCAATGGCGGGGAAAATTCTTCTTTCCGACATTTTTCGATCAAGGACGAGTTCCATATTACCCGTTCCTTTAAATTCCTCGAAAATAACCTCGTCCATCCTGCTGCCTGTCTCTACCAGAGCAGTAGCAATAATGGTGAGGCTACCGCCTTCTTCAATATTCCTTGCTGCGCCGAAAAATCTTTTTGGTCTATGCAATGCGGTCGCTTCGACCCCACCGGACAAAATCCGGCCACTTGACGGGGTAACTGTATTATAGGCCCGCGCCAGCCGGGTGATACTGTCCAGGAGTATAACAACATCCTTTTTATGCTCTACCAGCCTTTTTGCCTTCTGTATGACCATTTCCGCCACCTGTATATGGCGTTGGGGCGGCTCATCAAAGGTGGAACTGACCACCTCAGCATTGACGTTTCTCGCCATATCCGTGACCTCTTCAGGCCGTTCATCAATTAAAAGAACTATAAGAATGATCTCCTTATGGTTTTTAACTATGGAATTGGCAATTTTCTGTAATAATACTGTTTTGCCAGTCCTTGGTGGCGCAACGATCAAGCCTCTCTGCCCCTTGCCGATTGGCGACATAATATTCATTATGCGGGTCGAAAATTCATCCTTTTTTGCCTCCAACTCAATTTTTTCGTTTGGGTGCAGAGGTGTCAGGTTTGAGAACAGGGTTTTATCCTTGGCTTTCTCCGGCGCCTCATAGTTGATGCTTTTTACCTTGAGCAACGCAAAATAGCGTTCACTGTCCTTGGGAGATCTGACAAGGCCTTCAACGGTATCACCCGTACGTAAACTCAACCTCCGGATCTGGGATGGCGACACATATATATCATCCGGACCGGGAAGATAATTATAAGCCGGTGCCCGTAAAAAACCGAAGCCGTCAGGGAGTATCTCAAGCACTCCCCGCCCGGTAACCATGCCGTTTTTTTCGTCTTTGGCCTGTTTTGCTTTGGCCTGCAGAATAGCAAAAATAAGCTCCTGCTTCCGCATACCGCTGATACCGTCAACGTTATAATCCCGGGCAAGCTTGGTAAGTTCATTAATTTTCTTTTCTTTCAGTTCCGCTAAATCCATACATCAGCTTCCTTTGTTTTTTTTCTTTAATGCAATGCCTGTTTTGCATTACACCTAATTTTTTAAAATCCTTTTTTATTTATATGTTCCAGGTCTCCCTGGGTAAACGAGAATCAACTGCAGATAATGTGCAGGCAAGACACAAGACCATCATCTTACAGCGCCGAACATACTGTAAGTCTTTTGTTTGTTTTCAATTTTTATTTTGCTTGAATAGTGCAATAATAGATCGTTAGTGATTTGTTAAATCAGCCACAGTTATTTCTGGGCACAAACAATATGGACTTTTTTCTTTTATGGAAAAATCATGTGATCGTTGACAGATTGAAGAAAGGTGTTTTGTATTCGATTAGGGAGTTATGATCTTTTTTCTCTTCCAGGGGCAAGTACCTATACAGGTGGGGAGAATTTCAGAAACTTCACAAGGTGTTAGCTATCATATTTTCATCACTTTTTACTGTCAAGCTTTTTTTCTACATCCTTCCCATTATTTTTGAAGCTAATCCCTTGTTCTGGCGCGGGAGTTATGCCCGCGGTTCCTGCTCAACAATTCCGCCAGATGTTCCACTTGAATATTGGTATCGGTCAGCACACCGCTGTTATCAATGACATGATCCGCCTTTATCACCTTTTCAGACAGGGGTAACTGACTTTCCAGTTCCCTGATTGCTTCACGTCTTGCCACTCCATCACGTTCCATCAGACGGTTGAGGCACGTTTCATAATCAGCATACACAACAACAACTGTATCAAAAAGATTTTCCCACTGGACCTCAAAGAGAAGAGGAACTTCAACAAGCACTTTGGAATTGGTATCGGATTCAATAATATGATCCATTTGCGCAATAATTACTCCTTTGACCAGGGGATGAATTACATTGTTAACTTTCTGGCGAAAATCTTCATCCGCAAACAGCTTTTTACGCAAAATGGGTCTGTTTATACTCCCGTTTTCTGCAAAATACGTCAAGCCGAATTCACTGGAAAATTTCAGCCACCCTTCTGCATGCGGTTGCAAAAGTTGGCGGCATAGTTCATCAGCATCGACATGGACACAATCCAGCATCCCGGCCAGTATTTCGGCAACCCGGCTCTTTCCCGATGCAATACCACCAGTAAGACCGATTTTTCTTATCACTGCTGATCCCATTTAGGCACTCATTGCTCCGGGCCGGGCCTCATATCCGCTGTTATTGATGTGTCTGTTCTCTGAGTTTTACAAGTATCGCTTGCATATCGGGCCACACCGGAGATATAAACTCCAGCGGTTCACCTGTTACAGGATGCGTAAAGGACAGGCTGTAAGCATGCAAACATTGGCGCTTGATACAATATTTCTCATTTGTTTGTTTTTGCTGTCTGTTTCCATAAAGTGCATCTCCTGCTACGGGATGTCCGATATGAGCCATATGAACTCGTATCTGGTGCGTGCGTCCAGTCTCCGGGCGCACTTCAAGATAAGTCAAGTGGTCTGCAAACTCTTCCTGGACAGACCAGCAGGTTACAGCCTCTCTGCCGCCATACTGGAGCACAGCCATTTTTTTTCTATTGCTCCGGTGCCGACCAATTGCTTGCGATATACAGCCTTTTTTTGTTCCTGGCCGCCCAACAACAATGGCATGATAGACCTTTTTGACCTGTCGCGTCTTAAAAAGCTCAACCAGTCCATGGTGGGACTTGTCGCTTTTCGCAATGACCATTATCCCGGAAGTATCTTTATCAAGACGATGAACTATTCCAGGCCGTTCAACACCGCTTATTCCAGACAGTTTGTCGCAATGTGCAAGAAGACCATGGACCAGTGTCCCCTTTTTATGGCCGCTGGCCGGATGGACAACCACCCCCGGCGGTTTGGCAATTACCAGTAAATCATCGTCCTCATGGAGCACGCCAAATTCGACTTTTTCAGGCTTAATTGCAAGCGGCTCAGGCGGAGGTAGAGTTATCTCTATAGTATCACCGCCCTTGAGGCGGTTCCCCGCCTTACAGGAAGTGCCGTTTACAAGAATAAATCCATTGCGTATAAGATTGCTCAGTCGACTTCGGCTGACATTGGAAACCATACATACGAGGTAATGGTCAAGCCGCTGGCCTTCCCTTTCATTTGGCACAGCAAGCTTTATAGACTCTCCCAGCACTGCCTTTTTGTCCGTAACGAAATCAGTTTCTACCATGCCCGGGAAAGCAAAATGTTTGTACCTGAAACACTCATAAACATCGAGGGGCCATATAAATCCCTATAGCAGTTTAAAGAATTACACAAAGGGAACATCCATGCACCGGGGTATGATTTATTTATACACTATACTGTTTACAGGTATGACTATTGGAAGAAAAAACAGGTAGTTTTTAGTTAGGATTCAGTATTGGGTAAATTATGGCAATCCTGCTTACTGATGCAGAAACAGGATCGCCACAAACCCTATTAATTCCCGTTTTAAAATTTACGACACATCGGATCTTACGTTAAGGGAACAGAAACGATATGTATTGCAATTGTGGTTTATACGACTATCAGGAGAAAATCAGCTCTATCTTCTCTTCCACTTTGCATTCTTCAGTCTTATTGGCGATGGACAGTTCCTTCACCAGAAGGCTTTTCGCTGTATCCATCATTTTCCTCTCCCCATAGGATAAATCCTTATCCTCCTGGAGCAGGTAAAGATCTCGCAATACAGCAGCAACTTCAAAAACAGACCCTGTTTTTATTTTTTCCATATACTCACGATACCGCCTATTCCAGGTCTGTGTTCCAATTACGACATCCTTTTCCTGCAAGATGTCAAAAACATCATTCACCTCTTTGGGGGAAATTATGTTTCGCAGACCGACATTTTTGCTTGTAGCTGTCGGGATCATGATCACCATATTATTCTTCAGGATTTTCATGACATAAAAAGACTGTTCGCATTCACCAATCCTTCTGTGCTCAATTGACTCGATAACGCCTACACCATGAGCTGGATATACTGCCATTTGTCCTACATCAAACACAATTTCTCTCCTTCATATAAAATTACGTTCCGGTTCATTAGAGAACCATTCCGAAAAATAGTGCATCAAAGCACTCCTGACACGCTTTTAAGAACTAAGATCATGCATCATACCATAGTTTTTCAAAAAACTCAAAGTTTGCTTTTATATAGTTCCTGCACCGGGATGTTTTACCAGGACATCTGAAAAATTAATGATCATTTCTTTTGGTTAATCATAGTCATGGCTGCCGCGATTCCCTCTTGCAGGAAAATCCTTATGCCCTCCAAGACAAAGGGCATTTTCTTTTCAATCATCTCTTTCTCCGCAGGATCAAACTTGCCCAGCACATATTTTTCTGGCAGCACAGGGGAAGAAGGTCGACTAAGGCCGATTTTAATCCTGGGAAAAGTCTTTGTACCAAGTTGCTCGATGATTGAACGAATTCCCTTGTGCCCTCCATCGCCACCACCTGAAACTATTTTTATGCGTGCAAACTCCATATCCAGATCATCATGGATGACGATAATGTTAGCTGGCTGCATTTTATAGAACTGTGCAGCCTGTGCCACAGCTGTCCCACTTAAGTTCATGAATGTTTGCGGTTTCATCAGTACAATCGGCTCTTCCCAGACAATAGCTTTAGTGACCAAAGCCTTCCATTTGGAATGTGTAAAAGTCAGATTATTTTTTTCAGCAAGGTAATCCACCATCATAAAGCCGACATTATGCCTTGTCCCGGTATACTGCTGGCCTGGATTACCTAAACCGACGATCAAATACATTGCAAAAAGGACCTTTAGATATTTTCACTGCTTCGGGTATAATACACGACACACACGACTATGAATAAAAAAGCCGGGAAAAAGCACTTCTTTTCCCCGGCCCAATTTATCTTTATATGAAGAGAAAAATAAGTGCTTTTATTCCTCAGCAGGGGTGGCTGGCTCTTCAGTCTCGGCCGGCCCTTCAGCACCCTCTTCCGCCTCAACAGCCTCCTCTTCCTCAACTTCCTCTTCTTCAGCCATGGGAGCAACAATGGAAACGCATACTTTATCGAGCTCTTCTTCCAGTGTTACATTCTCGGGAATTGTCAGATCACCACAGGTAATGCCATGACTGGTCAATTCGAGGGGAGTCACATCCACCATAATTTCATCAGGAATGGCAAGTGGCATCCCTTTTATCTTTACAGTATGTGCCATAATGTTCAGGATGCCGCCCAAATCAACCCCCTTTGCAGTTCCCTCATACACAACCGCAACATCCAGGACAATTTCCTTATCCATGTCGATCTCGAGAAAATCTACATGCAGAACAGAATCTGTAATCGGGTCTGTCTGGATATCCTTAATAAGCACATGATGCTTTTTCTTGCCATTTTCTCCTTCAATATCCAGGCTCACCACAACATTATGGCCATGCAGCCGCAAGAGATCCCTGGTCAGTGTCTTCGTCTCCATGGCAAGGGCGATGGGTTCTGATTTCTTCCCATACAGTATAGCAGGTGCATATCCACTCTGCCTTAAACGATGCGTCGCTCCTTTGCCAAAATCCTGCCTTACCGCAGCGGTCATATCCTGTTGTATCATTTTTTGATTCCTCCTTAAAAAAGATGGTCAGAAACATGAAAAAGCAGTCTTCTGATCCTGGATCTTCCAGTCAAGTATATTTCAATTACACACTTCTTTTCTTTCTTGCTCCAAAATTTAAACAAAAAGGGAACTCACTGAATCTTCCGAATGAATACGCCGTATCGCCTCGCCTAAAAGATGTGACACGGAAAGCACCTTGATCTTTTTACATTCCTTGGCCTTGCCGCGCAATGGAATAGTATTTGTCACAACAAGGGACTTGATCACAGAGCCTTCGAGCCGTTCAATGGCCGGGCCTGAGAGCACTCCATGGGTACAGCAGGCATGTACTTCAACCGCACCAGCCTCTTTCAGCATTGCTGCAGCGCTACAAAGTGTTCCTGCCGTATCAACCATATCATCAAGTAATACTGCGGTCTTGCCCATTACATCACCAATGACATTCAGGGCCTTTGATTCATTGGGGCGATCACGCCGTTTGTCTATAATGGCCAGGTCTGCTTTCAACCGTTTTGCAAAAGCACGGGTTCTTTCCACGCCACCTGCATCAGGAGAGACCATGACCACATTCTTAAACGTCTCATTTATATACTTCAGCAAGACTGGAGCAGCATACAGGTGGTCTACAGGGATATTGAAAAAACCCTGAATCTGGCCGGCATGAAGATCCATGGCAAGCACCCGCCGTACGCCGACAACCATCAACATTTCTGCCACAACCTTGGCTGTAATCGGCACACGAGGGGCAACTTTTCTATCCTGCCGGGCATAACCGTAATAGGGCAAAACAGCGGTAATTCTTCTGGCAGAGGCGCGGCGCAGTGCATCAACCATGATTACAAGCTCCATCAGGTGATCGTTTACCGGTGAACAGGTGGGTTGAATGATAAACACATCCGTGCCCCGCACATTTTCTCCAATTTCAATGAAGATCTCACCATCGCTGAATCTTCTTACTTCGACCATTGACAAGGAGATCTTGAGATAATCACAGATCTCTTTTGCCAGTTCCGGGTTGGCATTTCCAGAAAATACCTTGATAATGTTAGGCATGGTTTTTTCGCTTTGTTTTTTCTTTTATTACATCTGCCAATTCTTTATCCTTCTTGCATTTAAGGCAGATTATTTTTCTGGCTGGGGCGGGAGGATTCGAACCTCCGAATGCAGGCACCAAAAACCTGTGTCTTACCGCTTGACGACGCCCCAATGTGCTCATTTCATTAAAGCCGTAAAAAATCTCCACTAAATCCGGCTCTTGTCTGCAGCATTTAGAACGATTCTTTTGAGACAATCAAAATTGCAACTATATATTTTTAGTGAAAGACAATCAAGGAATATACGGTCTGACAAGAAATACGTTATCACCATATTCTTTGACAAACTGCTCAAAACTTCGCTGAGCTTGTTCCTTTCCGGAAAATAAACCAAACACAGTCGGACCACTGCCGCTCATGAGGGCTGTAACAGCACCTGTCCTTTTCAATTCCTTCTTTATATCTCCTATCTCTGGAAAGCGGTTTATCGTAACGGCTTCGAGATCATTACCAAGTTCTTCAAATAATCCAGGGGGAACGATCTGAAAATTCATGTCCATTTTTCGGCCCCGCGCTAAGATATATGGATTGGAGGTGGATGTCAACGGGAAATTCTCATAAGCCCATTTCGTGGAAACCTCAAAGCCTGGATTCACCAGCAAAATCCAAGAATCGCTTATGGATTTTACCTTCTTGATACATTCGCCGATGCCGGTGGCGACTGCCCCGCTGCAATCCTGCAAAAAAAACGGAACATCCGCCCCCAGCTGCAGACCGACATCCATTAAACTTTCCAAATCTAGGCCAGCAGAAAAAAGCCTGTTCAATCCATAAAGTACTGCTGCAGCGTCACTGCTGCCTCCGCCTAACCCGGCAGCTACAGGTATCTTTTTCTCCAGGATAATTTGCACACCGGCCGCAATTCCTGTTGCAGAGAAAAACGCCAGGGCAGCCCTGCAAACAAGATTTTCCCGGTCTTCAGGCACAGGGCGGCCCTGACAGGACAGAGAAATAGAGTCTCTCTGCCTTGATAAATGCAGAATATCGAAAAGTGCAATCTTCTGCATCAGGCTCTCAATCTCATGATAACCGTCAGGACGCCGGTTCAGTATTTTCAGGAAAAGATTGATCTTGGCAGGAGCCTTCAGGGTAAGGCTTTGACTCTGGCTTGTTTGGGGGGTTTGTTTCACAAATTTTGGGCCCGCAGGTCGAACAGCTTGGCAAGTTGATGTATGGATCGCTTTTTAAGCAGGGCGGCAAATTTATTTTTTTTTGTCAGCCTGGGCAACATAACGCATCTTGAGGTCATAAAGAACATGCCGTAAAATATCCTGCTCTTCACCGTTAAGGTTGCCTTTGGTTTTATCCTCCAGCAGTTTCAATGTATCGATGGTGTGTTTGGCAAGAACCAGGTCTTGATTCTTCTCACCGGTGACAGGGTCACTGATTTCACCCAGGTGGAATAGAGCCGATGTATTAAGAGACATAATAAAGGCCGTTAAAGTAACTTCCGGCATAACACATTTGCCATCCTTTCTAACCTGGCCTTCAGGGCACGGTTTACATTCTTCGTTCTTCTCCATGCAGCTCTCCTCAATTTTGTTCAATTTCCAGCAACACGACCACACTTATATATCGGCGTAATGGGGAAACACCAAAGCCATGGCATCATCAATATAATCAAGCTGCTGCACTGTTTTTAAAAGATCTTTACTGATCATATTGTCGGTATTGAGCAGGATAATATTGCGTCCATGCTCCTTCTCGCGACCAACGGTCATTCGTGAAATATTAACACCATTCATACCCAGGGTTGTACCAAGGGCACCTATTACTCCCGGGACATCCTTGTTGTATACAAAAAGCATGGGGCCGGTAGGAAGTGCCTCCAGACGGAAAGTATTCAACCGTACCAGCCTTGGTTCGTTTTTACCGAAAACTGTTCCGGCCAACATATTTTCCCCATCAGTTGTCTTTACCCGGATTGAAAGCAGACTTGTAAAATCGTCGGAATGACCGGTTTTGGATTCAACGACCCGTATACCTCTTTCCTTGGCAATCAGAGGGGCATTGACATAGTTTACCGCATCCTGCAGAATCGGCGTGAACAAGCCTTTAAGAAATGCCACTGTGATGGGGCCTATTGTCAGATCTTCAAATTCACCGATGTATTCCAGATTGACTTCTTCCACGCCGCCCTTGGCAATCTGCATATGAAAAAAGCCCAGCATCTCTGCCAGGGTGAGATAGGGGCCGACCTTGGAAAGCACATCGCTGCTTACAGAAGGCACATTCACTGCATTGCTTACTACGCCGGTTCTGAGGTATTCACTTATCTGCTTGGCAATGGCAACCGCGACATTTTCCTGGGCCTCACTGGTTGAAGCGCCTAGATGTGGTGTACAGATAAAATTATCCAAACCAAGCAGGGGGCAATTTTCCTTGGTGGTTGGCTCAACTTCAAAAACATCCAGGGCCGCACCGGCGATTTCATCTGAAACCAAGGCTTCGTACAGGGCTTGTTCATCAACAACTCCACCGCGGGCACAATCGATGAACATGGCACTTTTTTTCATGCTCTTGAACTGTGGTTTTGTAATGAGATGCTTAGTGTCCTTGGTCATGGGCACATGTACAGAGATGAAATCTGCTTTCTTGCAAACCTCATCAATGCTGGTCAGTTCAACGCCGAGTTTCTTCACAAGTTCTTCAGGCATATGGGGATCATAGGCAATCACTTTCATTTTCAGGCCCTGAGCCCTTTCTGCCACAATACTGCCAATTCTTCCGATACCAATTATCCCCAGGGTCTTGCCGGTCAATTCACGGCCCATGAACTTCTTTTTCTCCCATTTGCCTTCCTTCATAGAGGTCGTGGCCTGGGGAATATTCCTGGCAAGTGATACCATCATGGCTATGGCATGTTCTGCGGCAGTGGTGGAATTACCGTCCGGAGCATTCATTACAACGATGCCATGCTTGCTGGCCACTGCCACATCAACATTGTCAAGCCCTATACCGGCCCGGCCCACAACTTTAAGGTTGGTGGCCGCCTCAATTATTTCCGCTGTCACCTTGGTGGCACTGCGTATAACCAAGCCTTCATATTCCGGAATTATTTTCTTGAGATCCTCAGGCGCCAAACCTGTTTTAATATCTACCTCAAGACCTGCATCCAGGAGGATCTGTGCTCCGACAGGAGCTAAATTATCACTGATAAGAATTTTCATTGCCTCTCCTTTATTCTCCCTGCAAAGCCCCGTCCATTTCAGCCGGGCGCTATCAGTATTTACTTTTATTTCAGGGGCCAAACCTGAAAATCAAAAAATAATCAATACTCTTTAGAAACTTTTATTGACAGAACTCGCCAAAGATTCAAAAAAGGTAAAAATCTTATTTAAACAAGTCAAGAAAAAGCTTTAAAAATGATTTTGGCAAATATTTCAAACAAATTATGCACCTTTACACTTTTTATTTTTTTCTTTTCCATAACTCAGAATAAACTAATTCCTTTCCTGCTGTACACCTTAATCTGTGAGCCGTCGTATGTGCCACAGGTTCAAGGAAGAGTCGTCGTCTATGGTTTCCCGAACGGGCAATGACACGGGAAATGGGTGACAGCTGGCGGTTCCGAAGGGCTATTCCTTGCAAAACTTGAAGAAGGTAAAGATAAATATACACCGGCTTCGTTAAAATTCTTCATCACAAAGTATTGCGCCGATAATGACTTGACTGTAATGGGCCCCATTGATGACTGCAAGACTTTATACTCTTGTTTTAAGTTCAACTGTCTCCTCCGGGATTTCCTTAATACACGGGATTTGGTCTGTTTAACCAATTTTTCAGCCACGGATTCAGGGATATGCCTATTGATTCTCTTATTAAAAAGATTTATATACAGCAACCTTAAGAATTACACTCTTTATAAATTCCCGGCACCTATTGCCCGGGGAAATATACAACAGGAGAAAATAATGTCAGAAGTCAGGCTGCGATTTCCCCCGAGCCCTACCGGTTATCTCCATATAGGTGGGGCCAGGACCGCCATTTATAACTGGCTCTATGTAAAAAAACATAACGGCAAGCTCATTCTCAGAATTGAGGATACCGACGTTGAACGTTCAACAAAAGAATCGATTGACGGCATAATTGACGGCCTCAACTGGCTGGGAATAACCTGGGACGAGGGCCCCTACTTTCAGTCTGACTATATCCAGGAACACATTGCGGCAGCCCATTCATTGATCTCTACAGGTCATGCCTACAAATGTTTCTGCACTAAAGAAGAGCTTGACGCGAAGCGAGAAGCTGCTGTGACAGCCAAGGTGACCTATCAGTATGACCGTTCCTGCCTGAATCTGACTCCTGAAGAAATTGCCCGGAAAGAAACACAGAATATTCCCCATGTCATTCGCTTCAAGGTGCCTGAGGGTGATGGCTCGGTTGTATTTGAAGACAAGGTTTACGGTCACATAGAAAAATCCTATAAAGATATTGAGGACTTTGTCATCATCCGTTCAAACGGCACCCCCCTCTATTTACTGAGCAATGTAGTCGATGACATCCGTGATCGCATTACACATATTATTCGAGGCCAGGATGGTCTCGGCAATACTCCGCGGCAGGTCCTCATCTACGAAGCTTTAGGCGCTCCGGTACCAATCTTTGCCCACATGTCGCTCACCCTTGACCCTCAGAAAAGAAAAATATCCAAACGGTCTCACGGCGAGGTTGTAACGGTACAGTTCTATAAGGAAAACGGCTTTCTTCCCTGGGCTTTAGTAAATTTCCTGGTGCTTTTAGGCTGGTCACCGGCCAGTGACCAGGAAATTTTCACCCAGGAGGAACTGATTGACATCTATTCTCTGGAAGGTATGAATAAAGCAAATTCAATCTTCAACTATACCAAGGACGATCCCAAGTTTATCACTGACCCCAAGGCCCTTTCCATTAATGCCCATTACCTGCGCACCATGCCTATTGCAGACCTCATCCCCCTTGTCAAAGAGGAACTGATCGCGGCAAATCTCTGGGATGCCGGCTTTGATGGTGAAAAAAAAGAATGGTTCACAAACACTATTGATCTTATCCGCAGCAGATTCCATACCCTCAAGGATTTCTCAGGTCCCGGCAGGGCCTATTTCAGCGACACCTATACATGGGATCCAAAGCCGATGAGAAAAAACCTGGAAAAATTTGAACACATCCGGGAATGGCTTGGGCTTCTGGCAGACCGGTTCGAACAGTTAGCCGATTTCACCCGAGAGGAAGCCGAACGATCAACCCGCGAACTAGCTGATGAACTTGACATCAAGGCCGGTATCCTGATCAACGGCACCCGGACTGTGGTGACCGGCCAGGCAGCAGGTGCCGGGCTATTTGAAGTGCTTATGGCCATCGGCAAAGACCGGGTAATTGCACGACTTAAAAAATTCAGCCAGAAGGGTCAATCCTAAAACAGCGAATATGTCAATTCTCAGTTATATTCCAAAATTTGTTCCGCAAGTTGGGTATAATGTGCTATAATATCAAGGTTAAAGTCGCACTATTTAGCAGGGAATTCAAATGCACTGGATTTTCATAATTATTATCGTTGTTGCCGTTATTTATGTATTTGCTGCCATCAACATGCGCATGGCATGCAAGAATTTATACGGCTGAGGCAAAAAAAAATCCCGGTCCGGGATGCTTTGTTCTCTTTTTCCTTCAAAGCAAGATAAAAAGCCGACAAAATCCTAAAGCTGACCCGTAGCTCTCAGGATTGCTTCAGCTTCTTCCCTGAAGTCCTCCCGCACCATCAACCTGGCCCCTAAAGGCAGAGGTGTAAGGCGATGCGCCTGTTCGCCATGAAAATAGTAATCAATACCTGTATGATCCAGGCTGGACTTGATAAAGGCGATATCCCCTTCGGTAAAAACAGTGGCAAGATGAATATATCCTTGTTTTTCGGTCTCTTTCGGGAGACCCTCTACCAAGTTAACATCACAATCTTCGCACCTTAAAAAGCCTTCCCTGAATTCCGCCCGGCATGAAGGACAATACATGGACCACCTCATTTTGTGAAAATTACTTTTCTAAAAACTTTTCTTTTCTGCGCGCAGGGTTATAATATAGCTCATCCTAGTTTATTAGTATCATAGACGATTTGTAAAATTTTGTATCCCAAAAACAGGGAGGGCTTCCATGAAACGCTTAATTTTTACACTTTTACTTTTGTTGCTCTGGAACACTCAAGCTGCTGCTGCCATCATCGGAGAACCTGTCATGTATAAATCCGATGAATTTACCATGCAAGGATACCTGGCCTATGATGACAGCATTGCCGGGAAAAGACCGGGAATACTGGTGGTGCACGAATGGTGGGGGCATAACGAATATTCCCGCAAGAGAGCCAGGATGCTGGCGGAACTCGGCTATACAGCACTGGCTGTTGATATGTACGGGGACGGCAAACAGGCGGATCATCCCGATAACGCTGGGAAATTCGCAGCCGAAGTACGACAGAACATGCCGGCTGCAACTCAACGTTTTAAAGCCGCAATGCAGCTTCTGCAAAAACACCCGACGGTTGACCCGGAACATATTGCGGCAATCGGATACTGCTTTGGCGGAGGAGTCGTGCTCGAGATGGCGCGACAGGGACTTGATCTTGATGCAGTCGTCAGTTTTCACGGTTCTCTGGCAACGAGCAATCCTGCTTCACCTGGAGTGATCAAAGCCAGGATACTCGTGTGCGACGGTGCCGATGACAAAATGATTACCCCGGAGCAGATCCAGGCTTTTCTCAAGGAAATGAAAGCTGCCGACGCGGACTTAACTTTCATTTCTTACCCTGGTGCAAAACACAGCTTTACCAACCCCGGTGCTGACATCTATGCCGAAAAATTTAATATACCGGTCGGCTACAATGCAGAGGCTGACAAAAAATCCTGGCAGGATATGCAGAAATTCCTGAAGGATACCTTTGCGAAATAACTGTCACGCTTTGCGTCTTGTTTTTGCCTGGCATTTGGTCTACTATGCAGGCCGCTTTAACACCGGCGGCAGATGATATACTTCTGTCCTTGTCCTGTGTTCATGCAGCCGACTACTTGCCCCCCTTATATTGCAAGGCTTCCTGGAGTTTATACCCACGTGCGGGGCGCTGCTCGGTTGCATGTTATTGCTTCACCCCCAAAATTGGGTTTGAGGTCCCATTCTGTGCCGCTGAGCATCGCAGCTGTAGGCGGAATAAGACGCTGGACTTGTTTGAGTCCACCGCAGGTGGGCGAGTTTTCAGCGTCCCGGCAACAGCGAGAAGCGCAAGGGAGCCCGAAGGGCCGGTTCAGCGGGGTGCCCTTTTCTTGCTCCTTCTTTTGGGCAAGCAAAAGAAGGAGGTTTATAAGGAAGTTTATATAAATAAAGATACTTTCTAGTTATATGTTCATTTTGCTTGCCCAAAACGAACCAAAAGGGCAGCCGATCACTTGGTCAGCCTCTGGCTGACTGCCCTGCGCTGCTCGCCATGAACGGGCGACGTCGGAAAGTCGCTAGCGCTCCGCCGAGTCGCTTTTCCGTTCCTGGCTCTGCTGCTCGGCTGCGTGATATGGCAAAAACACCTTCCTGGCTTTTACAAAAAACCATTAAAGCCTTATGAGGTAAGTTAGCAAGAATATTAATTTCAAAATTCAAAATTAAATATTTTAAATGATCACCCTACTCGATTACGGCGCGGGAAATGTCCGCTCCGTCCGCAATGCCATCCGCAAACTGGGCTATACGGTCAAAGACGTTTCTTCGCCACAAGATATACTGCAGGCAGAAAAGCTGATCTTCCCCGGAGTGGGAAGTTTTGGCAATGCCATGCTGCGGTTGGCAGAAGACGGCTATCTTGCGCCGCTGATCCGGTATATCAGAGATGACAGACCTTTTCTCGGCATCTGCCTCGGCCTGCAGACCCTGTTTGAGGGCAGCGAGGAAGCGCTCGGAGTGGATGGCCTGGGCATTATCAAGGGAATTATCAAGCGTTTTGATGATACGTCCCTCTCAGTACCCCAGATAGGGTGGAACGGCATTATCATACGAAAACCATCTCCCCTCTTTTCAGGATACAACCAGGAAAAGCTTTATTTTGTCCACTCATACCGGGCAGTCCCAACCATAGAAAATAATGACTGGATCCTGACGACCACCAACTATGGCACTGAGTTCATCAGCGGGGTGGCAAAGGGCCGGGTGGCAGCCTTCCAGTTCCATCCGGAAAAAAGTGGTGAGGCAGGGCTGAACATTTTAAAAAATTTCCTCTCAGGCCCCAGACTCTATGAATCCATGACAGGAGAACTGCTGCATTCCACTGATCGGACCAGGCTGGCCAAGCGCATCATTGCCTGTTTGGATGTCCGGACAAACGACAATGGCGACCTTGTTGTTACCAAGGGCGACCAGTATGATGTACGCGAAAAAGGCGAAGTCAGAAACCTGGGTAAGCCGGTGGAACTGGCCAGGAGATATTACGAGGCAGGGGCTGACGAGATAACCTTTCTTAATATTACCGGCTTTCGAGATTTTCCCATGAAAGACCAGCCCATGCTCGATGTCTTACGGAAAACCTCGGAAAATGTCTTTGTGCCTTTGACCATTGGCGGCGGCATCAGGGAGTATACCGACAGTGAAGGCAAATATTATTCTGCCCTCGATGTCGCATCAGAATATTTCCGTTCCGGAGCAGACAAGATATCCATCGGCAGTGATGCCGTATATATAGTCGAAGAATATTTACGCACAGGAAATATGACAGGAACCAGTTCTATTGAACAGATATCCCGCGTTTATGGGAACCAGGCGGTTGTAATTTCCATAGACCCACGCCGGGTTTATGTCCATGACCCGAATGCTACCGAGCACAACACCATTAAAACAAAATTTCCTGGCTCCAATGGGGAAGAATATTGCTGGTATCAGTGCACCGTGAAAGGCGGCAGAGAAGGCCGTGATGTGGATGCAATGCAATTGGCTCAAGTATGTGAGAAGCTCGGTGCCGGAGAGATATTACTCAACTGTATTGACAAGGACGGTACGAATAGTGGTTTTGACATTGAACTTGTGAAACACATCAGCGAAAGCGTTTCCATCCCAGTAATTGCCTCCTCCGG
>PKTW01000006.1 GCA_002868955.1 Desulfobulbaceae bacterium | reverse complement strand
GTATCACCGGGAGTATGGATGTATCAGCTGGCCGACGACGGACTCGCTGTGGAACTGACAGGAAAAGGAACGAAATATTATAAAGATGATGACCTGAATTGAGGAACTAAGCCAATTATGTAATGAAATTTTTTATAGGAGGGGTGCTATGTATAAAACAGCTCATTTAAAAAGTAAAATAAACCAATTGCTACTGGCTGCCGCTGTTATCACGTTGATAATGCCTTGCGTGAGCCTTGCCTCTGACATTGGCAGTCCCGACCCCAAAACCATCGGCAAACTCTATCCCGGCAAGACCTATTCACCCTATGCCCAACGTTCCTTCCCAAGTCGAGTGTATTGGGGCGAGACTCACCTTCACACAGGGCTGTCACTCGATGCCGGGTTGTTCGGCTGTGTCCTTAATCACGAGGATGCATATCGTTTAGCGCGGGGTGAAGAAGTAAAGTCTTCAACCGGCCTGCCGGTCAAACTGGGTCGGCCGCTCGACTGGATCGTGATCGCGGACCATTCCGACATGATGGGAATCGCATTTGACATCCAACGTGGGGCGCCTAATATAATGGCAGTTCCAAAGGGCAAGGAATGGTCAGAAGGTTTTCAAAAGGGCGGCGAGGCTGCGGGCAAGGCCGCCTTCGACCTGATCACCCATTTCTCGCAGATGAAAATTCCCGAACAACTCCTCAAAGACTATTCTCCCGGCTCGAAGATTTTCAACAGTGTCTGGGATGATATTATAAAAACCGCTGATCGCTACAATGAACCTGGACGATTTACTGCTCTGATTGGTTTTGAATGGACATCGGTTCCCAAAGGATTCAACCTGCATCGTAATGTTATCCTCAGAGATGACAGAAGACGGGCAAGTCAGGTAATCCCGCTGACCACTCAACCTCCTATGGGAACTCAAGACCCGCTGGACCTCTATCAGTGGTTGGCGGACTACGAGACTAAAACCAACGGCCAGGCACTCGCAATTTCCCATAACGGCAACCTCTCAAACGGCTGGATGTTCCCCTTTGTGAATACCTATGCCGGTGGTAAGGTCGACAAGAACTATGTGGAGTTGCGTGCCAAGTGGGAACCGCTCTACGAGGTTACCCAGATAAAAGGTGACGGCGAGGCACATCCGGCCTTATCGCCCACCGATGAGTTTGCCGACTATGAAACCTTGGACAAGGGTAACCTGGATCTCACGGAACTCAAGAATGACGACATGCTGCAGCGGGAATATGCTCGCGAAGCGCTGAAGAGCGGTCTAGCCCTAGAAGAGAAGCTTGGAACTAATCCATACAAGTTCGGTATGGTTGGTGCAACAGACAGCCATACCGGTCTGGCCACGGCCGAGGAGGATAACTTTTTTGGAAAATCGACCAGCGCCGAACCTTCCGCTACACGGATAGCCCATCCTTTCGTCAAATCCAAACTTGGCGCAATTGAAGGCTATGAACTTGCCGCCTCAGGCTACCAGGCTGTCTGGGCTATGGAGAACACGCGTGAGGCGATTTTTGATGCCATGGAGCGAAAAGAAACCTATGCCACCACTGGACCGCGTATTGGGGTTCGTTTTTTCGGCGGTTGGGAGTTTAGTGACAATGATCTGCGCAGCCGTGCCCCGGCCTTCATAGGTTACGAAAAAGGTGTACCCATGGGCGGAGATCTGACCAAAGCCCCAGAAGACAAATCTCCTTCTTTCATGGTTTATGCACTGCGAGATCCTATTGGTGCCAATCTCGATCGGATACAGATAATTAAGGGCTGGCTTGACAAAAATGGCAAGACCCACGAAAAGATTTATGACGTAGCTGTTTCCGATGGTCGGACGATCGAAACCGACGGACGCTGCAAGACGCCGGTTGGTAATACAGTAGATGTGGAAGCTGCGAACTGGACTAACACTATCGGTGCCTCTGAGTTGGCTGCTGTCTGGATTGATCCAGATTTCGATCCATCCCTGAAAGCTTTTTATTATGCCCGTGTTATAGAGATACCGACCCCACGCTGGGTGCTGTATGACAAAGTGCGACTCGGTGCAGAAGTTCCAAAAGAGGCGAAATTGATCCACCAGGAGCGGGCTTACACCTCACCGATTTGGTATACACCATAATACAGTATGAAAGAGTGAAAAGTAGGGTTAGAAATGGCCCTACTTTTTTTGTATCAAAATTATCAATATCTGCTGATCAATTTACAGTCGTGAATTATTCCTGAAAGTGCAAGGTTTACGCTAGACACTTTGAATCAGATTTTGTATGACAAAACCCGAGATGGTGGCAAGGCATCTGGATTTTACTCCCCCTCAAATACAACGCCGACTAAGTTAATTATTAAAATTCACTTCCAGGTACTCACGTACTGGTTGATGTCAATCCCTTCATCCTGGTATTTCTTCAATTTTCGCCATAAGGAAACCCTGGAGATTCCCAGGATTTCTGCGGCTTTTGATTGATTTCCGTTGGCTTGTCGTAATACAAAAAGGATATGCTGCTGTTCCGTGTTTTTTAAACTTTCCAACGGGACATCAAGTGTGGGAGCACTTTGTAACAATGGCTCTACATGTGTAATTACTTCTTCAGGTAAGTGACCAGGCTTGATTTCGGACTCGTTGCAAGTGGCAAGGGTACGTTCAATAATATTTTCCAATTCTCGCACATTACCGGGGAAGTCGTAATCCATCAGTACGGCAACGGCCTCATTGCTCATGTTTTTTGTCTGGTGGTCAAGGCTTGGATACTTAGTTAAAAAGTAGCGGATGAGGGCGGGGATATCGTCCCGGCGATCCCGCAGGGCGGGAATATGGAGAGAAAACACATTTAGCCTGTAATAAAGATCCTGCCTGAATGTTTTATGCAGAACCTCTTCTTTCAGATCCCTGTTTGTCGCAGCAATAATTCGGATGTCAATGGGAATTTCCTGGGTCCCTCCCACCCGGAAAATACTTTTTTCCTGCAAAGCCCGCAGAAGCTTGACCTGCATTTGCAGGGGCGTCTCTCCAACCTCATCGAGAAGTACAACGCCCCCTTCTGCAGACTCTAAAAGCCCCTTTCTGGCCTTGCTTGCCCCGGTGAAGGCGTCCTTTTCATGACCAAACAATTCGTTAAGCATCAATTCTTCTGTCAGGGCAGCACAATTTATCGCAAGAAATCGTTTGTTGGCTCTGGGACTTAGTTCGTGGATAATTCTGGCGACAAGTTCTTTACCGGTCCCAGTTTCTCCGGTTACCAAAACATTACAGTCGAGTTGAGCCACCTGGGCAATGGTATCCTTTAACTGGAGGATATTTTTGTTTTGCCCGATAAACTGTGTGGCGCCAGACTGAATATTCCCTGTACTTTTAAGCTTTTTGAACTCTTTTCTAAAAAGAGATTTTTCAAGGGCGCTATGGATAATTTCTTTGAGCTGCTTCAAGTTTATCGGTTTAGGAATATAATAAAAAGCACCCTTGGCCATGGCCTCAACTGCCGAATTTACAGTGGCGTAGCCTGTGACAATGATAACTTCTGTTTCAGGCTGGAGTTGCTTAGTCGTTTCCATGACCTGAAATCCGTCAATGTCATCCATTTTCAGGTCTGTAATCACAAGGTCGAAAGGTAAATTGCCCAGTTCCTTGATAGCCTCACTACCGGAATTTGCCTGTACAGTTTTATGGCCTTCCTTTTCCAGTACGTGGCAAATGTTCTTTAGGCTGATTCTTTCATCATCAACAACCAGGATTTTATATTGATTGGCATTCGTCATTTAACAGGTAACCGTGAGCATTTTAAAAATTTTGCAGTTCTTTATGCCAGGGCAAAGTAATAGTAAATACTGTGCCGCAGGCAACTTCACTTTCAACCGAGATGGAACCATTATGCTTCTTAATAATCCCATATGCAACAGAAAGGCCGAGACCTGTACCCTCTTTGGAATTCTTCGTAGAAAAAAATGGGTCAAAAATACTCTGCACATTCTTTGGTGGTATTCCTTTGCCATTGTCCTTTACCTGGACAACAACCTTGTCTTCCTCCGGTAATGCTTGGGCAGTTATCAAAACATTTCCAGGGTGTTTATCAATTGCTTGCATGCTGTTGGTCACTATATTCAACAGAGCCTCGGTCATTTTTTGGGAATCCAGAAGCAAGGTAATGTGCGAAGGGACGGTTTGTTCAACCGCTATACCGGAGGGGATTTCTCCAGCAATTAGGCGCAGGACTTTATTGGTCACTTCCCTCAGATCAACCGGCGCCAAGTTAAATTGATGGGTCCTTGAAAATTCGAGAAGGCCTTTGACTGTATCGCTGGCACGTTGCACCTCTTGCTCAATATCAATCAGCAGTTCCTTGATAAATTCAGGATCACTGATATTTTCTATTTCATCAATTGCTATCTGACAGGATGTGGAAATATTATTTAACGGATTGTTCAGCTGGTGAGCTGTACCGGCGGCCAGAGTACCGATCGAGGATAATTTCTGCGCCTCAACAAGACTCTTACGCTGTTTTTCCAAATCAACAGTCATGGTGTTAATCGCCCGGAAAATATTATTAATTTCATCTTTCCCTTTGCGCACTTGAAAAGGGACAAATTTGTTCAGGGCAATATCATGAGTTGCATTGGCAATGGTTTTTAAAGGCAGGAAAAGTTTTTCCCACAGCCACAAAAATTCAATAATTCCCGCTATCATGGCAACAGCAATAATTGATAATAGAAGCCAGGCAAAGCTCTCTATAACTCCTTTAACGTAGTTTTGCTCGGTTTTGACCAGAGAGTTCATGGACAGACTAAGGTCTTCACCTTTTCTTTTTATAACTTGAAATATTTCTAGCGAGGAACTGTTATTACCTAAAGTGTGTTTCAGGAGATCCAGTTCACTGGCGTATAAATCAAACTCCTGCATCATATGTTGAATCAAGTCCTTTGATTTTATCCGCTTGCGTTCATTTTTGAGGCTTTCAAGTTTTAATTTTGCCAGATCGATTGAATTTAGCAGTTTCTTGAAGTCGATTTCTTCTTTTAAAAGGAAGCTTTCTTCAAGTTGCCTGATGCCCAGAACTATCTCTCCCAGGCTGTTTGCATGGCTTAAGAGAAGAAAGTGTGAATTGACCTTGTAATAGCCGTTCAGCAGAAGCGCGCAAAGGGAGGTAATTATGAGGAATCGTACCACCTGCTGGATGACCAGCTTTTTTCCAAGAGTCAGAGTAAACATAAATAATAATTTGATTATACAATTAAGCTGTAATGCGATTTTCCGGCAAGCAGCATTTTTTAACAATTGACTAATTAAATATAACAGCAAATTTCAGGCCATTATACATGGTGCTGATATATGCGGCAATTTAACAAATTAATTTTTCAGAAGTGTTGCATTTAGTTACATGGTTTCATCATGCAACATAAGAAGTTTCTGGAAATCCGATAACCCATTTTTAGAATGTTCTCTTGAGGTTTTTGCATATAAAATCAAATAGTCGGCATGATTTTTTTCTGGAATAGCCAAGTGATGCCGACCAACCTGATGATATTGCCTGCCCGAATATGCTCCCAATTGCTCCCTCCTAACATGCTGTTATAACAATCAAAAATTTAATTCTTCTTTATGGTGTTACAGATTGTAATGATTTTGGCAACTCCGGATGGGGTTTTTTTTGCTCCATAAATACTCATAACTTACTGATAATATATAGGTTTTTTATTCGTGCAACCTTTTGGCATGCCGGTTGCTAAAGAGGTAGATAAAGACAGCATATTTCTTTTCAATATAACGAAACGAGGGACCAGGAGAAAACGAATGTCATATCCAAAATGGCTGAAAATTATCCCAAAGAAAGATGAGGATATCCACATTAATAAAGTCAAGCTGGAGTCAATTGATGCCGGTGAGATGGCTTCAGGATCACCTTCGGCAGCAACCGAGAAACTGGCAAGAATTATTGAGCAGCGCGATGCGGTCGCAAAAATACTTGTTGTTGGAGATGGCCTGTTTTCTCAAAAGCTTTCTGATTATGCCATAAAAATGGGCCAGCGTCTTGATTGTGAAATAGTGGCATTAAGTATCTTTGATAAGCATTGCCGGGAACGCAGAGATCCTGACGAAAGTGAAAAAAATCATTTCATTAAACGCTCTGAGCTTGGTGCCGCCAGTTTTGCAGATAAAGCCGTTGGAGCTGGTATCAAATTTTATCAACTTACAAAAATCGGTGAGAGGGAGGTTATTGTGGATCAAGTGGTAAAGGAAATTGCAGGAATCCGGTACGTGCTTACTGAGCCTGATGATAGAATTAAAGAAGAACTTAGCGGACGTGTTCAATTGCCGGCGATTAATACGCCCTGGTCAAAATTATAGAAGCAACAGTTTAATAAAAGGAGCGCTTAAAAATGAAATTTGAAATGATTTTTTTAACAGCAGTCATAGGTATCGGGATAATTCACTTGCTTTTTAGTCTGGTGAATTTTCTAGCCAAGCCTAGATGGGCTGGAGTTCAGGAAAGCCGCAAGGAAAAAGTGCGGGCTGACGACTGGTATGCCTTCTTCAGTAAATCGGCCCTCTACGGCGATATCGAAGACTCTGCTGTGCAACCGGAGATTGCCAGTGAAGAAGCTTTCGAGCTCGATCTGGTATGTGAAGAAAAGGCCTGCCAACCACAAGAAGCTTATACCTGATATTTTTATGAGTATGGCGGCTCATCCTTGGGCCTAGCCATACCGAGAAGTAAAAGTTCCCTGACAACAGAATAGATTAGTTAAAAACGTCTCGTCAAAAGAAATGCGGCGAGATGATCAGGATAGCTACACCTTTGGCCGGATAAAATCCACCAGCAATTAAACGATAATTGGCCTGACACAGAAACCCTTGAATTTAGAGAAACAAAAGAAAACGAAATTAAAAAATGCAGAGGATACTGCAACTTAATTCAATGAAGGAGTGAAACATTATGAAAACCATTACTATTAAAGATACCCAGGCAAGTGAAGTGACAAAAGCCCGAGTAAAAGTAAAAAAGAAACCAGTTATGGCGATGCTATTTTTTGGCTGCATCTCTGCAACTGCATATTTCTACCTGATGGGCCATCAGAAGTTGGTGACAGATACATTTACCAAGGGAGGATGGTACGCAGCCTACCCGATATCAGCAGCTTTTTTATTTTCATTCATCCACGGGGCCTTTGCCAGTAATTTTTTAAGTGTTTTGGGAATTGAAGCAAAAAAATAAAAATATAATTTTACATACGAGGCAAAAACAATGAAACGAACAGTTATTTTAATATCTACTTTTATCTTGATAATGTCGATGGTTGCCAGTGCTTTTGCTGGTGGCCCCCCGCCAAAAGACCTGCTGAAAGGGTATTTTACTGAAACAAATGAAGCCAACAGGTCAGTTCAGTTTGTAAAAGATAATGAACTGATAGCAACCACTCTCTTTTTAAACAACGAGATGAGTATGCAAGATATCAGGCTGGACAAAAAAGTGATGGTCACCCTGGATAAACATGCTGGTGAAAACGTTATTGGTGACATATCCATTATGTTTATGGATTTACCCTTAAAAAAGATAGGGGCCCTGCTTTTAATCGGCCTGATTGGTGGGTTATTAAGCGGATTTATCGGTTCCGGCGGCGCTTTTGTCATGACTCCGGCAATGATGACCCTTGGAGCACCTGGCGCTATAGCCGTTGCCAGTAATATGTGCCATAAGTTTCCCAAGGCAATGGTCGGGGCATACAAACGTTACAAATATGGACAGGTTGATATCAAGCTTGGCCTGGTTATGGCGGTAACAGCTATTATCGGTGTTGAGATTGGTATTAAAATGCAAAAGTATATCTTGAACACCTGGGGCAATGCCGGATCAAACCTGTATGTCTCGGTTGTTTTTGTTGCTGTTCTGGTCATTGTCGGCTTAATTGTTGCCCGTGATGCATACAAACTGTCAAGGGGCAAGGCTGAGGCAACGACACCCAAGCTGGCAAAAGCTCTGATGAACCTTAATATTCCACCGATGATGAATTTCAAAGTTGCCAAGGTCAGAATTTCTGCATGGGTCACTATTCCGGTTGGTCTGGCTACAGGAATGCTGGCTGCCACAATTGCTGTCGGAGGTTTTATCGGTGTACCGGGTATGATCTATGTTATCGGTGCCTCGGCAATGGTCGCCAGTGCGACAGAACTTGTTGTTGCCTTTATCATGGGGTGCTACGGTTCTGTTCAATGGGCCATCTCTGGTTTGGTCGATATCAGGATGACTCTGCTTATTCTTGCCGGGTCATTGGTTGGCGTACAACTTGGAGCATTAGGGACCACCTATGTCAAGGACCATATTATTAAAATTGTTATGGCTTCAGTCATGCTTATCGTTGCCATCAGCCGCGGTGCGAAAGTCCCTGGGTATCTTTCCGATGTCGGTGCAATGAAGGCACTTGACCCGCAGTTTACTGCATTTTTGAACTCGGTAAGTTTCTGGGCCTTGATAACAGCTCTTGGCTCAGCCGGAATACTGATTTCATTTTATATGGTTAAAGGGATGATGGAAGCTCGCCGCGAAGAAAAACAGAGTGTATTGGAAACTACATATGTCTAGATATAAAAAAATACTCGTAGCATACGATGGATCGGAAACAGCCAAGAATGCCTTGGTTTTTTCCGCCAAATTAGCAAAACAGGACAATAGCTGGATTAAGGTCCTGGCTGTTGTGCCACCTTATGACGGTGATTTGGATCTGATAGGTATTAGCAACATCAAGGAGACCATCGAAGGACCTGGTGAGGAACTCTTGGCTGAGGCCCGTGAAATTTCCCAAAATGAAGGTGTTCATATCTTGACAAACCTTGCCCAGGGCGAACCTTATGAGCATATCTCGTCTGTAGCTGATGATGAAAATTGTGACCTGATTGTCATGGGGCGCCAGGGGGTAGATCATTTTGAGCGGGAGTTAATGGGCAACGTTACAGCACGTGTTATTGGTTATACGGAAAGAAATATTCTTGTCGTTCCAGAAAATTTCACCTGGAACGACAAGTGGGATTCTATTTTAGTAGCTACGGATGGATCGTCAAACAGTGAGGCTGCTTATGATGAGGCTTTACAGATTGCTCAAAAATGCTCAGCCAGAATTGCGGTAATTTCAGCGGTCAAAACTGACGTCAACAATGAGGCTGTCGCCTTTGCTCAAGCAGCTGTATCGGCACTCGAGAGGAAGGCGCAAAATGTTGTTAATAAATTCAAGGAAAGAGCTGCCGAGATGGGCATACATGTTGAGACGTTCGTCAGATTGGGAGAACCCCATCAGGTAATTACAGATTTAGCAACTCAACTTGGCATGACGGCTATTGTTATGAGCACTCATGGGAAAACCGGAATTAAACGGCTCCTCATGGGGAGCGTGACCCAGAGAACCATTGGATATGCGGAATGTCCGGTACTTGTCGTTCATTAATTTTATTATGATTCGTCGGATTTTTTCCATACCTTAGGTTTGTAGTCCTGAGAATACTTCGCAACTTTAATGTAGTCATTTTTTTTAATTAGGTTAAAATTATTTCAACCAACATATATTATTAATAATTAACAATCTCTGCTGATATGTCTGACAGTGTCAAGCAGAAAACATCTATCCATTACCCCCTGTTTTAGGGGGTTTTTCATTTCATATGCAAGGCATTAGCGACTGATGATTGCTATAAATCTACACTCATGAATGATTCCTAAAGTATGAAGATGTACGGTATACATGTTATGTCAGATTTTCTCTGGCAAAACTGAAGATGGTGGCAAGCTATCTTGAGTTTTTAAAAAGTTAAGATAATATCTAGTATTATTAACTTTATTGGCGTTTCAAAAAATCAAAACAATGGCAAGGATGTTTAATGCAGCTTTATCCCGAGATACAGGATATCGCGACAATCGACAAAAACTTCATTCTTGCAGTTATTTCCTTCTATGTGGCATTTAATTGCATTATTTCTGTTATTTTTATTTTTCAACTTTAAGTTGTAGAACGCGAGGAGCAATATCTGGAAAACAGCTTCGGTGAGGAATACACCCAATACAAGAACAGAGTTAGACGTAGGATTTAATTAATCAAGAAGGCATAACAAATCGCTGAAAAACGACGCACTGGAACAGCGCGCATCTTAGCTCAAACGTTCGGCAACCAATCATTTCAAATTTAATCATAACCAACCATCATGAAAAATTTTGAAAACAATATCCTTATTCTCTTTGCTCATCCGGCATTACAAAATTCCAGGGTAAACAGACATCTTATAAAGTACATCACAGACCTCGATGGAGTAACATTCCATGACCTTTATGAGACATACCCCGATTTCCACATAGATGTAAAACGTGAACAGAATTTGCTGCTGGAAAATGATATCATCGTTTTTCATCATCCCCTTTTCTGGTTCAGCGTGCCGGCAATATTAAGAGAGTGGATGGATCTCGTTCTTCAGCATATGTGGGCATACGGTAAAACAGGAAAGGCCTTGAAAGGGAAAATTCTGTTTAATGTCGTTACAACGGGAGGAAGGGAGTCTCTGTTCCAGCATGATGGCATTCATGGGAACACTCTTGTTGAATTTCTAGCTCCAATAAGGCAATCTGCTTATGTGTGCGAAATGGATTTTCTGCCTCCTTTTATTGTTCACGGAACCCGTAATATCACACAACAGGAAATAACAAGCCACGGAGAGGATTATCAGAAAATCATACTATCTCTGCGTGATGGCAAGGTGGATCTTGAAGCGGCCAAGTTGCATCAAAGGCTTAATTCTGATTTAAAAAGTATAATCAAAACTTAAAGGGTAATTCATTGCAAGGAGACGGCTTCTTTTTTCAGGCATTTGTGTATCTATCTGCAGCGGTTATATCAGTCCCTGTAGCAAAGCGTCTCGGGCTCGGTTCGGTCCTCGGTTATCTCATCGCCGGTTTTGCCATTGTTCCTTTCGGGTTTCATTTAATTGGAGAGGAAGGTCAGGATGTCATGCACTTTGCCGAATTTGGCGTTGTGATGATGCTTTTTCTCATCGGCCTTGAACTTAGACCGTCACTTTTATGGCGTCTCCGCGGCCCGATTCTTGGTATGGGCGGCTTGCAGGTTGGCCTGACAACTGCGGCAATTACGTCAGTCGGCATATTTTTTGGGCTTTCGTTTCAGGCTGCTCTGGCAGTCGGAATGACTCTTTCACTATCATCTACCGCAATTGTTCTTCAGACGTTGAATGAGAAAGGCCTTATGAAAACGGATGCAGGGCAGAGCGCTTTTTCAGTTCTTTTGTTCCAGGATATTGCTGTAATCCCAATGCTTGCCATTATGCCGATATTGGCAGTGAAAACTGTTAAGACAATACAGGAAGCCGGAGATTCCCACGGAGGAAATACAACATGGGTTGAAGGTTTTTCGGGCTGGACACAAGCCCTTATGGTGGCCGGTGTGATAGCCTTTATCATCATTGGTGGACTTTTTCTGATACGGCCTTTTTTTCGTTATGTTGCCAAAACAAGATTGAGGGAACTTTTCACCGCTGCGGCCCTCCTGCTGGTCGTCGGCATATCTCTACTTATGGCAAAGGTAGGATTAAGTCCAGCCCTGGGGACATTCCTTGCAGGGGTCGTTCTGGCTAACAGTGAATATCGTCATGAACTTGAGGGAGACATCGAGCCCTTCAAGGGATTGCTTCTTGGATTGTTCTTCATCGCAGTGGGTGCATCAATTGATTTTGGTTTGATCACCGCAAAGCCAGGTCTCATAGGCATGCTTGTGGTCGGTCTTGTTACCATTAAACTGGTCATTCTGCTGGTTATTGGAATAATATTTAAATTCAAACATGACCAGAATGTCCTTTTTTCATTCTCGCTTGCCCAGGGTGGAGAATTTGCCTTTGTCCTCTTTTCCTTTGCGGTACAGAACCATGTTGTCAGCAATACGGTTGCAAATCCTCTTATTGGAGCGGTTGCCATTTCAATGGCCCTTACGCCTCTCGCCTTGATTATTAATGATAAACTTATTCAGCCCCGCTTCGGTACTCATGAAAATGAGGAAAAAGAAGCAGACAGCATCGACGAAGAAAATCCAGTCATTATTGCCGGGTTTGGAAATTTCGGCAGCATTGTGGGACGTCTTTTAAGGGCAAATGATGTAGGAATCACAGTTCTCGAGCATGATTCTGACCGGGTGGAACTCCTTCGGAAACTGGGCCTCAAGGTTTTTTACGGTGACGCCTCACGCCAGGATCTTCTCCATGCGGCGGGAGCGGAAAAGGCCCGGGTATTGATAATTGCCTTTAATGATCATCAGAAGACACTGGATATGGTGCATATGGCAAGAAAACATTATTCGCATCTGACTATTTTTACCAGGTCCTCCGGAAGAACAGAAGTCTTCGATCTCCTTGACGAGGGGGTGCATCATACATATCGGGAAACATTTGACACATCACTGAAGGTAGGAATTGATGCACTTATAACCCTGGGTTTTAGGTCATATCAGGCCCAACGTGCCACCAAAACATTCAGGCAGCACGATGTCGAAGCAACTGATATCTTACGACATGTCCGCCATGACAAAAAGAATTTTATCAGTTTATCACGACAGCGCATTGAAGACCTGGAACAGCTTATGCTTTCGGAATTGCGCGATACAGAAGACCACCTCGATACAGGTTGGGATATTTCACATGTAATGAAGGAGTTCGGAGGAAAAAGTCAGGGAGAAGATAACTGAGAAAACGCAGGAAAGTAAACACAGTTTTATTTAATTCCTCACCTCTTTAACTATTGAACAATACAAACTGTATGTTTCAATTACCCAGTTTCGTTTGCTGCTTCTATCAATCGAAGGTTGTGAATCATTCTTAATTAAGAATATACGAATCAATATACATTTTATACGCTGTTTTATGAAATTTACTAGAATACTAAAACCCCAATTTATAGCTGCACTTAATGAGTTATATAAAGATAAAAACTCATGGTGGCGCACTATTGTTGACGACAAAGATGTTTTCATCCTTATTCGCAATAATCAATTACGAGCCCAAGTGAGCGGAGGCCTTCTTCTTGAAATCAGACATAAGGCCCGACGAAAGCTCATATGCAGGATGTCGGATCTTTTCCTTACTCTGCATTCCGGCACGGTACGATATGTTGAAATAGATGAAACAACCACTGCCCCGACTCAACGAATAGAAGGTTTAAGGGGTTTGGTCAAGCTCTTTGAAAACAGTGAGATCCGGGCAAAAGAAACAGAAACGCCAAAAGTTGCCGGGCAGCTGCAAAAATACGAAAAACTGCTTGCTCAATATGGCCCAAATATTGTTGCCGGATACAATGAGCAGCTACACATCTATAGCCAGCTTGAAGGGAAATTTTTCAAAAGCAGGATGCGTAATTTTGCTGAAATAAATCTTTACCCGCAGGCCCGGCTTATTATCACAGGTTTTGATGGGCCACAGCGGGATATCATGCTCCCGGTTGTCCAGAAAGGGATTTGTCAAAGGATACAAGTGGCATAACGAAAAAGATGATCTCATAGCCACAGGCAACCACCAAAGCCTGACCAAAAGCAGGCGTCTTTTCCTGGGGCTCAAATGAAGCTGGTTGTTCATCGTGGTGCCCATGAGGTCGGCGGCAGCTTCATTAAACTACAATATGCCGATACAACAATTCTGGTGGATTTCGGGCTGCCCTTGGACTTTGATCTGAGTGAGCCAATACAATCCGCTCTGCCGTCATCACTCACCGGGTTAACTGTCAAAAGTAATTCGATTCCTTCGGCCTGAGATGATAATCTTAAAACACAGGCTCAAAAGTGTTCGGATAATCAAACTGTTATTAATTTGCACTGGTTATCTTAAGTTCTATTTAAATGAGCTATACTTTAGACAATAATTTAATAAGCTTTAGACAAACACTATCAAAAAAATATTCTTCCTAAATTAAGAACAAGCTGGCCGTGGGAAAATATGCACCACATGACCTTATCTTGCTCTACTTATTAAATAATTGTATTCTTACTCTATTGAGCCCATATATAGAGTTGAGTTTGGTCATCTTTAGATATGACTGCAACAATTTCTGTAATCCATTCCGGGAAAAATGACATGTTGTACTTTCGCAATATTACTGCTTCTTTCTCTACTATTGGGCTGATCTTGGGACTGACATTTTTTTGCATCTCCTTGACTCCTTCGCTTCTACCACGTGACC
>PKTW01000009.1 GCA_002868955.1 Desulfobulbaceae bacterium | reverse complement strand
TACCTCTCCTGAAACAACCAGATAGAAGAAGCCGGAATCGTCACCTTCCGTGAAAAGGAGACTGTTTCCAGGCAATATTACATGCTCGGCCAGTGAGATTGTTTGCTTTATGGATTCTGGTGAAAGCCCCTTGAATAAGGGGGATGATGAAACTATGTCATAATGCAATTGGAAAAAAGCCTGGCGTTGGGCATGTGAGTCAACACCCATGGATTCTGCAAGAATCTCCCCAACCGGCTTGTAAATACCCTTTTCCCTGAGCTTTGCTTGCTGCTCTAAGGCGTGATTCAAAGAGAATTCATCACATATCCTGTTTTCGAGCAGATATTTGCCAATTTTCTTCATTATGCTTTTATAAACACAAAGGCCTCCATTGAGGAAAAATATTTCCAGGAGGCCTTTGTGTCATTTCCATCCCATTGCCTCTTTTATTGGAGTTGCCTCCATGGAGAGGTTCTAATAACTCTATCTTAAATTCAGTAAATTATACCGAGAATAGGCACGAATAATCAAGTGCCACAAAGTGTGAGGAGTGAGAAGCCAAGTGAAGTACGGATAGCTTGTACCACAATCTTGAGTTTTGCATACAAAATCTGACTCAACATGTGCAGCGGATATCTTAAATTTCATCTGGTTAAGGAATTCATCAATTTCTGGCACGATATTTGCTTAAATATAAAAAGAAATTAATATGCCTGTCTATCAACTTCTGTGCAACTGCCCTACTATGGTCAGTAATTATAAAACTCATCTTCTGAGGTTTTCAAAATGGATCCGGTAATTATAATTTTCTTTTGTATTGGGTTGATTTTTGGTGGAATAGTAACAGCTGCTGTTTCAATAAATGAAATAAATCGTCTCAGAAAAAGTTTAGCCGTTAGTAATTCTGAGAATAAAGTTGAACTATTTGAAACATAATAAATCAAGAAAGAAACTGATTTAATACTCTTTGTTTTTTTGAAGAGAACAATTTATTCAAATTGTTATTTAATGGTCATTTCGACCCGGGGGGTGGTGCTTTCCTCTGCTGCAATTTCAGGCTCTATGATGAATAACCTTTCCGGTTCAACAGGGCCGGTCGAGACCAGAAATGATTTTACACCGTTTGCCCTTTGAATGGCGAGCAACCGCAGGTCGTCCTCAGTAATTATGATATTGTCCCGCAGCAGTTTTTCCATTTCTTCGGGCGGCAGTCTCTTGGCCAGACCCAGAACGTTCCTGGGCTTGTCAAAGGTAGCTTCCCTGTATGCCGCTTTCAGATAGGTTTCATACTCGTCAGGTTCGATAATGATCTCATCCAGGGATGTGGTCATATCCTTTTTTCTGGATAACTTTTTATACTTCTCGTTTTTCAGAAGCCCTTCAAACCGGAGGTTGTGCAGCACCTCCTCTTCCTGGTTAAAATTAACGCTGCCCCTGATGTCCATGTTCAGGCCCGGTCTTTCATACAGAACCTTGGCAATGGTTTCAAGTCCGGCTTGGTACTTCTCCTCAATCAGCGAACTGCCGGGGGTAAAATCCACGTACTGCAGCTCCTCTCCTTCAGGGATGAGTGCTCCCATAAGAGCAAAAGGCGATGTAGCAGCCTTGGCGATAAGGTTGACGATGGCCTTAAATACTATGGCACCAATACTGAACTCGGGATCATCCAGATCGCCTTGTACCGGGACGTTTAACGTAATTTCTCCCTTGCGGTTTCTAAGCAGGGCAATGGCCAGGTTGACCGGCAGATTCAAGGAGTCAGGACTTTCAACCGTTTCCCCTAGGGTAAATTGGTCAAGAAAAGCCTTGTTTTTGCCGGTTATATTTTTGCCTTCCACCAGGTACTTCAGTTCAAGTGAGAGCTTACCCTTGTCGACTGTATAACCGATATATTTCCCGGTATACGGAGTGGTCGGGCTCAGTTCGATATTCCTGAAATCCATTGTCAGATCGGCAAAAACCTCATCACTCAGCAGATTCAGCCTGCCGGAGATATTGAGCGGTGCCTGCTGGTCGAGCCTGCCGCTGATATTGGCCTCTGCCATGACCCCGGGCCGGGAGGACAAGCCCGTGATCGTACCCGATAACTCGGAGAGACTGGCTTCATAATAGGGAGAAATCTTGCGGTCAAGAAAATCGAATTTACCGTTCTCAAGCTTTACAGCGTTAATCTCAACAAGCAGGGAGTGTGACTCCTCTGTTGACTTCACAGGTTCGCTCTTTTCCGGAACCGCTGTATCCGGCCCGCCTGAACCTTGCATGATCGTTTGCAGGTTCAGGGTGCCATCATCAAAGAAGACAATCTTATTATAAAAATCCTGCCAGCCAATCTCCGTGATCTTGAGCGCGAAACGGCTGGAATCATATTCAATCCCATCGAGGTGAAGCGCATTCCACTTGAGAAACTCTTCTCCGGCAAGTGGGTCAAAGGAAGCAAATTTTTCTATTCTTCCTTTACCACTGAACTGGGTAGATAGAATTGTGCCTTTGTCCTGCGAGACAACGAGCTGCCCATCCACCGCTATGGCTCCGTCACCGATAACCAAGTTGACCCTGTCGGCAAAATAGGGCTGCAGGGTTTTTACGGGGAGATTTGCCAAAGCAACCGCCAAAGCGGCCGATAACGGTTCAATTCCAACCGCACCCTTGAGAGAGAGGGCGCCCTTTTTATCAATTCGGAGATCCAGTGCAACTTCTCCTTTTGTATTTGCAGCTGTAGAAAAATTTGCCACATTGAGCCGCATGTTGTCGATCACAACAGTTGTCGGCTCTGCAGGAATATGATCCAGCAGCACGAGACTGAACTGGTCAATGGACCCTTTCTGCAAGGTCACAACCCAGGGTGAACTGGTGTCCGTTTTCCCCTCTGCAGTTTTTTCTTTCTGCTGTTCTCTTGGCTTGAACAGTTCTTTCATGAGAACCAGCCCCTCTTTTTGTCTGACCAGGTGTAGCTCTCCGCTCCTGGCTGATAAGTCTCCAACAACAACCTGTTGTCCATCCAGGTCGAGGGAGGTATCCCTGATGGACAGTGAGGGGATTGTGAGTAATTTTACGTTGTCTTTGTCATTGACACCAATGGAGTCAAACTCGGCAGTTATGTTGTCCGCGTTCAAGGAGTTCCTGTTCTCTGCCCGGGTGTAGGAAATGTCCGCCGACAGGTCCAGGTTGCCATCTACCACGCGGGGTAAAAGAATTTCGCTATAGTAGGGGGTGAAGCGTGGCACCTTCAGATCCTGCAGGACTGCATGCAATTGTGCCACCATGGGGTTCAGGCTCAGCGTGCCGGTCATTGCAATGCTTTCCTCAGCCTCGGTCAGTATAGAGATTTCATAGGCAGCTTCTGTGTTTTCCAGGGTTGAGAGACCCGTGACCTTGACCTCAACCGGATTCAGGGTTGTCGCGAACGGCTCAATATTACCTTGGTCATCAAAGCGAACGGTACCGCGGTTCACTGCAATTTCATCCACAACCAGCTTGAGAGGAGTCTCATTGCCAGGTGAATCTGCTTCGGCGGGTTCGGATTCGACTTTTTTCCCTAACATGAATAGCGGCAGGATGTCGCCATTGCTGCTGCGGCGCAGGAGAAATTCAGGCTCGCGGATTGAGATGCGTGCTAAGTGAAAATCCAGCTCCATGGGCCTGGAGTCAAGTATTGTGAGATCGACTTGTGGGATAGCCAGGTAACTTTCACCCTGTATTTCACGCACATCGATCTCTTTCAGGGAGAAGTCTCCGGTAAGGGTTATTGTCGGCTTGTTGCCGGGCCGCATTTCAAATCCCAGTACCGCCGTGATGTCCAGGTATCCGGACTTCAATGTCAAATCTCCCTGCTTGGGAATATAGGCCAGGTATTCAGGAATATTGATCTTATTGACCTGGATATCAAATATCGTTTCACGGGTATCATGAAACGGGGTAGTTCTCCCCGTCAAGTTTACAGGCGTATCATTTATTATGGCAGAAAAAGCGGGCTGCACAGTGATTTCCACCTCGTGTGCCACATTGGACAGGAAAGGAAGGGCAAGATTCAGGTTCGCAACCCTGTGGGTTGTGTCTTTGGGTTCATCAAAGAAGACTATCTCCCCATTTTTAATCTCTATGTTGCTGACAGAAAAAAGAAAGGGTTTTGATTTGCTTTTTTCCTCAGGACCTGGAGATTCTGCAAGGTCGGAAAAATTGTAGGAGAGATCCCTGTACCGGGCAAGGTTCAAGCTGGGCCCTGTCAAAGTCAGCGTCTTGATGACCAGGGCTCTTTTGAAGAGGGACGCAGCCTCAAGGTCAATAAACAACTGGTCAAAGGCAACAAAATGATTCTTATCTGAGAGGTCTTTTACCAGGAAATTATTGACGAAGATCTTGAACAGATATGGGTTTACCTGGATCGTTCCAATGGTAATAGTGCGTTGCAGGCTCTCGGAGAGCTTCTTTTCAAGAACATTCTTTAAAACTGCCGGCATCAACCAGAAGCCGGCGATACTGTAGAGCAGGAATGCCACCGCAATCCCGATCAAAATCTTCTGGTGTCTGCTCATTGAACTGGTCCTGGAAACCTTTGGTTCGACCTTTTCCATAAGCTTCCCTCCCTGGTCTTCAAAAATGATGCCCGCGGATGCTCTGAATTAGATTTATAAACTAAGTATGGCGCGTTATCTTGGCAATTCAATTTTTACCATCCCAATTTAAAAGTCAACATTTCTTACTATAATGTTAACTTGAACATAAGCTCTGAAGAACCGATTTTCTTCAGAAGGATCAGGTTTGAAGGTGTTGCCAGCATGGAACTGATTTCTCGTCGCCTGCCGAGAAGAAGTCGCCGGTTGACAGAAAAATTTACTCTGTGGTATATGCTGCAATGCAGAGGTGCAGAGTTACAAAGGAGCGGTCCGGGAGTTTTGTTTTGTATTGTAAATCCCGGCCGGAAGGCGCGGCCCGGAAAGTCTTAGTGTAAATTTTAACCATAAAGTTATACCAGTGCCCCAGGAGCAATGAATGTTTGGTTTATTCCGTAATAAAAATGCAATGCCCGCTGAACCTGAGATGCAAGCTGTATCCTCCCAGGAAAGGCGAATTTATGTACTTGATTTTGACCGCACCATAACCATTCTGCATACCGGCGCCATTGCTTATGGCAGTGAGCTTGCACCCGCTTTTATCCGAAAAAATGTCAAAAAGGGGTTTGCTGATTTTGTCCACAGGGTCATCAGCAACGGCCATGGCATCTATATAGCCTCCTATAGCGATGATGCAAATGCTGACCTTGTCGAGGAGGAGGCGGTTTCGGGGCATGATCTTATTAAATTCTACATGGACGAGGTATTCGGTCAGGAGCAGGCTATATTCACAACACCCAGGAAAAACGGGGCCGGGGAAATCATCTCTGCCGGCAACATCATTGCCAGCAACAGTCAGGACTTCAAACAGTACCATCTTGACCTCATTGTCCAGCGGGAAACCCTGGATCAGGGAAACCCGGTCGACATGAAACGGATTTACCTCCTTGAGGATGATGAATATGTGGTTCGCTTTTTCATGGGAAAAGGCTGTACGATAATTGTGCCTTTTTCTGCTTCCAGGTCCGCCGATACTGCGGCAACAAAAACATTATTCACTTCTTACATGCCGGAATCGTTTATAGCATGATCGAGTTCCTAAACAGCTTTCAGTCTTTTGTCTAAAGCCATGATGCAGAAGTCCCAGATAGTTGACAAGCCACATGCTGTTTTGCAGGAAATTGATCTAATTGCGCTGCTTTCTGAAAGTGCAGGCGGCGACGATGCGATGCTGATTGAAACACGGGAAAGCATTGTCAGGGTATTTCGCAAGTTCATGGCGTCACGGAATCTTTCAGATGACCGGGTCGCCGTGATTGACGGTTTTCTCTTTGTCTTTAATGAACCACGATTTTTTAAGTGGTACACATTCAACTGGTGGGAGCAGCGCAAGTATATCCAGGCGATCAAGGACCATCCGTCTTATACCGGGCGCGCCCATGCCTTGCTGGCGCATTCTCATTTTGCGCCCTATCTGGGATATTCCGATGATATGGTGGCAAAAAGTACTGACAAGGCAGTCAAACAGGCCTGGATGCGCAAACGGCTTGTGCTGAAGGAGTGCTTCTGGAATGCCATAGACAGTATTTCACATGCTGCATACTATCAAGAAAAATACCAGAACCTGTTTCCGGCGCTCTGCGTGCTTCTCTGTAATGTTATTGACAGGAACGGTAGAGAATGCGAACTGGTTCTTGGTATCGATAACGGCACAGGCTTCCTGTATAAGAAGAAGAGCAGAGAGTCTGCCATGATTAACTTATTTTATAAAGTATATAAGTTGTTTTTCAGGCGCGGAGTCTTTTACATTGGCGGCCTGGAGCTGGGACTGCAGGAAACAGACGGCAAACTTTCCTGTCACGGTTCCGGTGCTGTTGTCTATCAGGGCTGGTGACGATCTACACCACCCGCAAAAATTACGTGCATGGTGTCTCGAAGTGCATTCTTCTTGCAGTGGTAATAGGTGCAGGACCCCATATAAAGCAAGAGAAGCATTTTACATTCGCAACGTTTTTTATCCATTCAGTAAACCCTGACATATCCCGGCCGCTGTAAAATCAAATCCTGCTGTACACTCTGTCTCTCTTTATTTATCTGCTTCCAGCATATTACCAAATGGTAACATGCTGGGGTGAATAGTGTTACCATATGGTAATATATAAATGAGTCAGAATTGTAATAATTTGTTATTATTGCATTTTTTTTCTGGCATGCCACTTGCTTTACTAGAAGAAAAGGAATGTTCATATGATGCAATTTCATACGCTGCAAATTCGTATGTAAGGCAAGTTACTAACCGATAATATATGGATACTGAAGAGGTCGAGTATGGAGACAAAAAACATGATGAAATACGTGTCAATTCTTTCTGTTCTGGCAGCAGTCGGGATGTTTGCCTATGTTGGCTACGCGTCTAACATGATCTCATATCTTTCCGAAGACCCGAAAGTATGTATCAACTGTCATACCATGAATACCGAATATGCAACATGGCAGCACAGTTCACACCGGGAAAAGGCCACCTGCGTGGAGTGTCATCTGCCCAAAGAATCCCTTGTTGACAAGATTTTCGCGAAATCCAGGGACGGATTCAAACATTCTTTCGCCATGACTTTCCGCACCTATGAAGGAGAAAACATCAGGATAAGCGAAGATGCCAAAAGCAGGATACAGGCAAATTGCATTGCCTGTCACAGGGAAATTGTCTCCGAAATAACGGCCTACAGTAAATTATATAATACACCGGGGGATAGCGGGCAAATTGATCGAAAATGCTGGAGTTGTCACAGGGATATACCGCACGGCACTACCAGAAGCCTGACTACTACTCCCGATAATTTAGGAGTGAAGGAAATATGATGTCAGCTGCGTGCTTTTTGCAAAGCAGACAAACATGAAAAAAATTATTGGAGGAGACGTCGAATTATGAAAAGATCAACAGTGCTTACAGTTGTCTCAGTTGCAGCCATAGTGCCTTTGGCTTTATTGGCAATTTCAATTAATGAGAACAAGGCTGAACAACAGGCCATTAACGCTGTGCCGCAGATTAAAAAGTTTGAATCGCGGAGTTCTGAGTGGGGCAAATATTACCAGCGCCAGTATGATACATACAAACAGACCAGGAAAAGCGACCAAATTACCGACATGCTGCAAGATAACCCGGCTCTTGTTGTAATGTGGGCAGGATATGGTTTTTCCAAGGATTATAATGCGCCGCGCGGCCATTTCTATATGCTGGAAGACAATATCAATACCTTGAGGACCGGCGGTCCTGTGGATGCCATTACCGGCCCCATGCCAACCGCGTGCTGGACCTGCAAGTCAACTGATGTGCCCCGACTGATTGATGAGATCGGTGAGCTGGATTACTTCACGGGCAAATGGGCCCGGCATGGCAGTGAGATTGCAAATCCAGTGGGATGTGGCGATTGTCATGATAATGAGACGATGAAACTCACCATAACAAGAGATTTTCTGAAAAGGGGACTTGATGCTGAAGGCAGCTTGAAAGCAGCAGAAGCAACGCATCAGGACATGCGATCTCTCGTATGTGCGCAGTGCCATTCCGAATACTACTTTAAGAAAACCGAATGGACCGACAAGAATGGAGAAAAGAAAACCGCAGGAGTAGTAACATTCCCATGGGATAATGGATTCAGCGTTGAAGCCATGGAAAAATACTATGACGATATCAGTTTTGTTGACTGGACTCACAAGGTAAGCAAGACACCCATGCTTAAAGCGCAGCATCCTGGCTATGAAATCTATAAAACTGGCGCGCATGGTTTAAACAATGTGGCGTGTGCCGACTGCCATATGCCGTATGTCCGCGAAGGCGGTGTGAAATATTCATCCCATAATGTGGGCAGCCCGCTCGATCACATGGCAAATACATGCCTGAATTGTCACAGTGAAGAGGAGAAAGCCTTCAAGGACAGAGTTGCCAGAAAGCTGGAAAGAAAAACAGAACTCAATAAAACCGCCATGGATGTTATCGCCAAGGCGCATCTCGAGGCAGCAAAGGCCTGGGAGCTTGGCGCCACTGAGGCCGAGATGAAAGATATTCTCCAGGATATCAGACATGCACAATGGAGATGGGATTACTCCATCGCCAGTCATGGTTCGTTTTTCCATGCACCTGAAGAGACATTGAGGATCCTCGGTTCTGCGATCAACAAGGGGCAAGATGCCCGGGTTAAATTACGCGCTGTGCTGGCCAAGTATAATGCGGGAGAGTATGCGGCGCCTGATTTTTCCACAAAGGAAAAGGCTCAGGCCGTCATTGGTTTGCCGTACCAGAAACTGGTTGATGAGAAAATGACATTCCTCAACGGTCTGCGGCAAGAATGGGTTAAAGAGCAAATGCAAAAAGGATTGTATGATCCTACGGCATGGGAGGGCATGGTATTCAATACATCATATAAACCTTCCGAATCAGCAGAAAAATAACAATAAACAGATGATCATACCCAAAAAACTTCCTGTGTTTTGCCCAGGGAGTTTTTTGGGGTGGCCGGCTTCATATTGCAGGAGTAAGTTCAATGGCCAGCTGAGAGAATTGGACAGAAATTTGCATGGTTCAAAATAAAACAACCTTTATGTTACCCTCGGGTAACATAAAGGTTGTTTGCAATGAAGTGTAAGGATATAATTAATCGGGAATATCTTTCATTAACCTGTTTCAGGTGGATTTCAAGTGAATCTGACTATCAAGTTTATAGTTGCCATCAGTGCAATCATCCTCCTGTCTTACGGGTTCCTTTTGTTCCAAACGTCAAACCTGCAGAACGAGCTTGTCATGGAACAGGCCAGCCAGCAGGCGCGCATTCTCTATAAACAGATACTACTGACACGGCAATGGATATCAGACCATCAGGGGCTTTTTCTCGTGAAAACATCTGGTGTAAAGGAAAACCCCTATCTCCATGAGGCAACAATCAGAGCAGATGACGGCACCGTCTTTGTCAAACGCAACCCTGCCATGGTGACCCGTGAACTCTCAGAGTATGCAGCAGAATCAGGATTCTGCTGGTTCAGGATAACCAGCCTCGAACCGGTGAATCCGGTTAATATGCCGGATGATTTTGAGCGCGATGCAATGGAGCGTTTCAAGAATGGCCTCGCTGAATTTGAGGCAATAACCGATAGTCCTGAGGGTAGGGTACACAGGTATATCGCCCCGCTCCTGGTCCAGGAATCATGCCTGACCTGCCACGCCGAGCACGGCTATTCCGTCGGTGATATCCGCGGGGCCCTTAGTATCAGTGTTCGTCTGGCCTGGGCCGATAAGGTTATCCATAAGAACAACAGCACCATCATAAAATATTCCCTGTTTTCCATTTTTGCGGTGGCTCTGGCTCTTATCTATCTGTTCAACAACCTGGTTGCCCGGCGTATAGACCGTTTGTCCCAGGCCATGGAAAACTATCCGGAGCAGGATTACTCCGTGTCTGATGATAAACACTTGCTTGATGATGAGATCGGCCGGCTCATAGCAGGTTTCAACAGTCTCTGTGGACGACTTGACAAGGCGCAGAGAGACCTGGACCAAACCATGCAGCAGGCATTTTACAGCGAGAAGATGGCTTCGCTTGGTCAACTGACAGCCGGTATTGCCCATGAAATTAATAATCCCCTGGGAGGCCTGTTAAACTGCGTTAAAACCATGCAGGAGGAACCGAAAAACCTGGAGCTGCACAATCGCTATATCCCTTTGTTGGACAAGGGGCTTAAGCGTATCGAGCATATCATGCGTCAGCTCTTGAATTTCGGGCGCAAGGCACCTCTGAGCTTCAGCAAGGTCGATATAGACGGAATAATTCGCGAATGCTTTGAACTGCTGGAGTACCGGTTGAAAAATGTTGCCCTGACATTGGATCTGAATCTTTCTGAGAATTATTGCATAGATGTCGAAGCCCTGCGCCAGATAATAGTCAACACTGCTTTGAATGCTATCCAGGCCATGCCGGAGGGCGGCAGTTTGACTGTCAGCACGGAGCGAACTTATACCCGTATTGTCATTACTGTGGAGGATACCGGCGCCGGTATTGATCCGGCAATTTTGAGCAAGATTTACGATCCGTTCTTTACAACCAAGGAAGTTGGCGAAGGAACCGGTTTGGGGCTGGCCGTAACCTATGCTCTTGTACAGCAAATGGGTGGAACAATTGCGGTGAAGAGTGAACCCGGCAAGGGCACAGTCTTTACCATATCTCTGCCATCTAGCCAAAGACAGGTTAGATCGGCCAGTGAACAGACATCATTTCCAGGCAGGGAGCACTGAGGTGGCACGAATACTACTGGCCGAAGATGATGAAATTATGCGGATCACAATACAGGACCGCCTTGAAAAGCACCAGTGGCATGTTGATGCTGTCCCGAACGGCAAGGAAGCGGCTGAGCGGCTGAAAAAGAAAAATTATCACCTGGTGATTTCCGATATCCGCATGCCAGGATTGGACGGCTGGCAGCTTCTCAAGTTTGCACTCCAGTCCTCGCCGTACACAGACATCATCATGATGACAGCCTTCGGCAGCGTGGACGACGCCATAGAGTCCTTAAAAAAGGGTGCAGCTGATTATATCCTGAAGCCGTTTAACATGGACGACCTGGTTATCCGCGTCAACCGTATCCTGGAAATGCAGAAGATCAAGGCCCGCTGCTCCTCCCTGGAGGATAATTGCCGTGAACTGCATTCTGACCTGATTGGCGACAGCAAGGCCATGAACCAAATACATGGATTGATAAAACAGGTGGCGCCGTCCGATTCGACCGTGCTGATTCTCGGCGAATCAGGCACTGGTAAAGAGCTGGTGGCAAGCAGCATTCACCAGCATAGCAGGCGAGCGGATAATCCCTTTGTGCGGGTCAACTGCGCTGCAATCCCGGAAGGATTAATGGAATCCGAGCTGTTCGGCCATGAAAAAGGAGCATTTACAGGAGCCCATGCCAGGAAACCTGGAAAATTTGAATTGGCGGATGGCGGCACAATGCTGCTTGATGAAATAGGCGAACTGCCTCTGACGCTGCAAACCAAACTTCTCAGAGTTCTGCAGGAAAGCACGTATGAAAGGGTCGGCGGTACCAGAACCATCAGCATTGACGTACGCATTCTCTGTGCAACATCGAAGGATCTTGAACAGGCTGTTGAGAACGGCAGTTTCCGGCAGGACCTTTTCTACCGCCTTAACGTCATTCCTATGCATCTACCACCGCTGCGTGACCGTAAAGAGGATATCCCAGCATTGACCAACAATTTCCTGCACGAATTCAGCATCAAGCGTGGAGTTGCCATGGAAATCAGCCCTGAAGCCATGCAGTGCCTTATTGATTACAGTTATCCGGGAAATGTGCGGGAGTTAAAAAACATTATTGAAAGGGCGTCGGTTCTTGCCCCGGATCAGGAAATCAAAGTAGATGACCTGCCGGCAGACCTGTTAGAGGCAAACGGGTATAAAGAAGCAGGCGAGTCATTTTTAATAAGTGATGCTGTGGCAAAAACCGAAAAGCAGGTGCTGCTCAAGGCCTTGGCTCACACAAAGGGGAAAAAAGGCGAAGCCGCTGAGCTGCTTGGCATCAGCAGGAAAAACCTGTGGGAAAAGATGAAACTTTACAGAATGTTATAAAAAATACTGATCCAATTGCGTTCAGCAAAAGTCTCACCCCAATTCTGATCTTAATACATCGTTGTTTTTAGCCATTCTGGATAATTAATACAAAACCCTTGCTTGAAAATACCTTTAAAGCTACATAATATACATTAAAATTTTGATGTAGTGATGCGCTGCTGAACGAAAGAAATAACTACGAGCCAAAGGACCTGCCTATTCTTGGGAAATGGTCTGCTGCCTAAAGGTTTTGGTTGGAAACGGCTTGGCCTTCTGTGTTTCGAAAGGAGTATTAATGCTACTGCGTCATGCAAATTCACAAAGCCCTATTCTTGATACCTGCCTGATGGACAACCATGGCCGGCCAATCAATTACCTGCGTTTGTCCATCACCGACCGTTGCAACCTGCGCTGCAGGTATTGCCGTCCGGAAGAGGGCGTGCCCTTTATTGGCCATGAAGAAATTCTCTCGTTTGAGGAACTGGAGCGTCTTACAATCATTTTCTGTGCATTGGGAGTTGAAAAGTTGCGCGTTACCGGAGGTGAGCCCTTTGCCAGAAAAGGGTGTCTGCCATTTTTGCAGAGACTTAGAAATATAAAGGGGCTCAACAGTCTCCATGTCACAACTAACGGTGTAGAGACGGAACAGTATCTCGCTTCGCTGTCTGAACTTGGTATTGACTCCATCAATCTCAGCCTTGATACACTTGACCACCGACGATTCTGGCGTATCACCAGACGCGATCATTTTGCAAATGTCATGCAGACACTCCAGGATATTATTGAGCGCCGGATACCACTCAAGATAAACAGTGTTATCCTGGCCGATACAAGTGATGAAGAGATTATTGGACTCGCCCGTCTGGCACAAAAATTTCCCATCACATTGCGCTTTATTGAAAAGATGCCATTCTCCGGTAGCGCTAGGCCGGAAAAACTTGTAAACGGCAACCTGCTGCAGCGGCTCAAAAGGATTTTTCCTGCCATGAAGGAGTGCCCGCAGAGTTCTCCGTCAACAGCACGAATTTATTCATTACCCCGGTACAAGGGGTCAATTGGGATAATCCATGGATATTCAAGACTATTTTGTTCAACATGCAACAAGGTTCGCATCACACCTACAGGCATGTTGAAAACCTGTTTATATGACAACGGTGTCCTTGATTTGAAAAAGATGCTGCGCTCAGGGGCAGACAACGGGCAAATAGAAGCGGCCATACTCTATTGCATACAAAAACGCTGCATAAACGGCCATGAGGCGGAACTGCTTGCCAAACGGGACAAGGAACCATCCATGGCCAGTATCGGGGGCTAGCTTGGATAAAAAGAAGGAGAAAGCATTATAATGATTGATGTGAGTCCCAAGTTTAAATCATTACGCTATGCCGTGGCAGAAGGTTTTCTCTATGGCAGGAAGGAAACCCTGCAAAGGGTATTTGACAAGACCGTGCCCAAAGGGGATGTAACTGAGGTTGCGAGGGCTGCAGGGATACATGCAGCAAAACGTTGTGCCGACTGGATTACTTTCTGTCACCCGATCCCGCTGGATTGGGTTGAAGTTAAGCTTGAACATGAAAAGGAGAAAATAAAAGTTACTGCTGAGGTCCGTTCGGTATGGAAGACCGGTGTTGAAATGGAGGCGATAACAGCAGTCTCGGCAGCGCTTTTGAATGCCTATGATATGCTTAAACCCCTTGATGATTCGCTCTTTTTTGGCGATATCCGGGTGGTTAAGAAAAAAGGAGGGAAAAGCGATTTTTCCGATTCATTTAAAAAGGACCTAAAGACAGCAGTCCTGGTTATATCGGATTCTACTCATGCAGGAAAACGCAAGGATAATTCCGGTAAAATAATTCAGGAGTTTCTTGTGGATAAACCTGTAAAGGTTGATTTTTATGAGGTGCTTCCCGATGAAAGGGAAATTATCTCAGAGAGGCTGTGTAAGCTGGCGGATAATGAAAAGGTAAAACTCATTTTCACCACAGGCGGTACCGGTCTGGGGCCTCGTGATGTAACACCGGAAGCAACCCTGGCAGTCATTGATCG
>PKTW01000022.1 GCA_002868955.1 Desulfobulbaceae bacterium | reverse complement strand
TTCACTTTGCGACGGGAAACCGACTCTCACCAGAGACCACCAGATTGACGGCTACCCCATCCGTATAGAAGTCATGGATATCCACACTGTCGGGGCAGGGGGCGGTTCATTGGCCCATAGAGACGCCGGTGGTCTGCTAAAAGTTGGACCGGAAAGCGCCGGCGCCAGGCCTGGTCCGATCTGTTACGGAGTTGGCGGCAAAAAACTCACGGTAACCGACGCCAATCTTTTTCTTGGCCGCCTGCTGCCGGACCAATTCATGGGCGGCACCATGCAGCTGCAGACAGGGAAGGTTGCTGCTGCCATGGGAAAATTGGCTAAGCAGTTGGGGCTTTCACCTGTGGCAGCTGCTCTTGGTATAATCCGTATTGTCAATGCCAGCATGGCAAAAGCTATTCGTGCGGTTTCTCTTGAAAGGGGATACGACCCCAAGGAATTCTGCCTTTTTGCCTTTGGGGGGGCTTCAGGGCTGCACTGCTGTGAACTTGCCAGGGAATTAGCCATTCAGAAAATTATCATCCCGGCCCGTGCCGGCATTTTATCGGCTCAGGGCATGGTTTTTGCCGAACCGAGCCTTGACTATATGCAGGCCCTTTTTCTGCACGGCAAAGAATTAAATAGCCCTGCTCTTGCCAATACCATGCAAACTCTAGTGCATAGGGGTTTTATCGAAGCAAAGACACTTTGTAGAAATGGAGACCAGGCTGATATTGATGTTTCCAGGTTTCTGAATCTGCGATACCAGGGACAATCCTATGAACTTTGTATCCCGTACGAAAAAAATTTCATCGAACTGTTTCATCAGACCCATGAACACAATTACGGCTACAGGCTGCAGGATACCCCCCTTGAACTGATATCAATACAGTGTTCGCTTAAACTAAACCGCAAGAAAAAAGCTCTCCCCCGTCAGAAAAAGACGGCTCACCCGAAGATCAGGCCACTCTGTGAACAACCTATCTATTTTGAGCATACGCCAGTGGATGTGCCTGTTTTCAAACGAGCCGACATGGCAGCAGGCTTAACCCTTTCAGGACCAGCGCTTATTGTTGATAATTATACGACCATACTGCTTCCAGCTTCATTTTCCCTGGCCGTAGATGAGTTTCATAACCTTATCATTCAAGGCAGTTAACATGAAAATTCTGGTTCTTGAACCTTACTACGGTGGCTCTCATAAGACATTTCTCGATGGCTTACAGACCCATTTGCCTTTTGATTTTATGCTGCTGACCCTGCCTGCCAGGAAATGGAAATGGCGCATGCGGCTTGCTGCTCCGTTTTATGCCGACAAAATAATAGAACTGTTCAACGAAACAAAAATTGATGCGATTTTCTCCTCGTCCTTTGTTGATGTTGCCGCTCTCCGCTCTATTCTGCCGGTTCCTGTGAGTCAACTGCCGTTTTATACCTACTTTCATGAAAACCAGTTTGCCTACCCGGTTCGTAAAGAGGATGAACGGGATTTCCATTTCGGCCTGACAAATCTCACCACTGTCCTGGCATCTGACAAAGTGGCGTTCAGCACCGCTTATAATTTGCAGACTTTTTTGCAAGGAGTGCAAAAGATACTGAAGGTATGCCCTGACATGAAGCTTGAAGGCATAATGAAAAAAATTGAAGCAAAGGTCTCGATCCTATACCCCGGTATAGATTTCAGTCAAATAGACAAAGCAGCACAATCAAACAGAAAAAACTCCGAAACTCCGGTCATTGTCTGGAATCATCGCTGGGAACATGATAAAAACCCGAAATACTTTTTTAATACCCTTTTTGAGCTTGATGCAAACGCATTCGATTTCAGGCTGATTGTCCTGGGGCAATCTTTCAGAAGAAAACCGCAGATTTTTTCTGTTGCACAGGACAAACTGCAGCACAAGATCCTGCATTATGGCTATGTCGAATCACGGGATGAATACGCGCGACTGCTTACCCAGGGGGATATCGTTGTTTCAACAGCCAAACATGAATTCTACGGCATCTCAGTCATCGAGGCTGTGCGGGCTGGCTGTCTCCCCTTGCTTACCAACTCTTTATCCTACCCGGAACTTTTTCCCGCACAATATCTTTATGAAAATGGAGCTTTGTTCAACAAATTACAAAAAGCATTAACTGATCCTGACAAAATCGATGAAATGCATTCAAAGGCTTTGACAAGCTGTTTTTCCTGGCCGGATCTCAGAAGTAAATATATTGAATGGTTTACAGTTTCCCCACACCGGCAGTGAAACAGGAAGTGGCTATACTTTCAGCCTTGGCGAAAAGGAACAAAAATCTGCGCCTTGAATTTTTTTTTAAAATGGGTACTTTGTAAAATATATATCATATTTAAAATATTGTTTTTTTCTCTTCCTGGTATGGGCACATGAATTATCCCGTGGCGCTGCATAAGCCAAAGAAAAAATTACATGACCGCATCGAATACCTTCTCGCCCTGGCCGACGTAGACCTGAACAGCCCCTGCCCCTGGGACATCCGTGTACACAATGAAAATTTTTCTCATACTGTTCTGAATTGGTATTGAACCAGCAATGCCTGAAAAGGTCCTATGAAGTGGGTGAAAAGCATTACGATATTGGCAATGACTTGTACGAATGTATGCTGGACAAACGCATGATCTACAGCTGCGGCTTCAGGAAAAATGCTTCAACTTTCAGACGGTTGTTTATAAAGAAACTTTGCCAATTGGAAAAAAATTAACGTCCTGAAATCTTCTTGATTTCATTATGCAGGTTTATCATACTGTAATTATTTGTATGTTAATCATACTTCGCAAAGGAGAATCACCACCATGCTGCCATTGATGCGCCAGACGCTCATCCTTCTGCTGTCCTTTGTGTTCCTTTACGGCTGTGCTGTAAATCCTGTAACAGGCAAAAACGAACTTGCCCTGGTTTCCGAGTCCCAGGAAATAAATATCGGCAGGGAAAATTACGTCCCCAGCAGACAGATGCAGGGCGGCGACTATACAGTGAATCCTGAGTTGTCTGCATATGTCAACGAAGTAGGGCAGAAGTTGGCCGCTGTCAGCGACCGGAAATTGCCCTATGAGTTTACGGTTCTCAATAATTCTACCCCGAATGCCTGGGCTTTACCCGGTGGAAAATTAGCGATCAATAGAGGACTCCTGCTGGAGCTGAACAGCGAGGCCGAACTTGCCGCTGTCTTAGGGCATGAAATAGTCCACGCAGCCGCCCGGCACGGTGCGCAGCAAATGGAACGAGGCATGATGCTTCAGGGTGCGCTTATTGCGACGAGCATTGCTACCCAGAGCAATGAGTATGGCAACCTGGTTGTTGGCGGAGCCCAGGTGGCAGCAGGTTTAATCAATACCAAATATGGCCGGGATGATGAACTGGAAGCTGATTATTATGGTATGCAGTACATGGCGAGAGCCGGTTATGATCCTATGGCAGCCGTCAAACTTCAGGAAACCTTTGTCCGGCTGAATGAAAACCGGTCACATAACTGGCTGGCCGGCCTCTTTGCCAGTCATCCCCCTTCCATGGCGCGCGTCGAGGCCAACAGAGCCACTGCAGCCAGTCTCCCAACAGGAGGCAAAGTGGGCAAAATTACATATGAAGAGCGCCTCGCCTCCCTGGTCAAAGACAAAAAGGCTTATGACAGTTATGCCAAGGGCAGGGAAGCCCTGGAAAAAGGTGATACCAACAAAGCACTGGCATATGCCCAGGAAGCCATCGGCGTTGAACCCAGGGAGGGTCATTTTTATGCCTTGCGGGGAGATGTCCGTTACAAAGAAAAACGCTATAACGAAGCACTGGCAGATTATGACCGGGCCATCGAGTTGAACAGCAACTATTTCTACTATTATCTGCAGCGGGGTTTGACCAGGAAGCAAATGAACCTCACAGCTGAATCCTATGCCGATCTGCAACAAAGCACCAAGCTGCTGCCAACTGCTACAGCCTATAACAGCCTTGGAGAATTGGAGTTGTCATCAGGTTCGTCCCAGAGAGCAAAACAATACTTTACTGAAGCAGCTTCGTCTACTTCACCCGCTGGAAGACAGGCAAGGGCTGCACTTCTGCGTCTTGATTTCCCGCGTTATGCCGGCGAATACATCCATATCCAGATAAGCTTAAACAATGATGGCTACGTTTTGGCCAGGATAAACAATCAGGCCCCACTGGGAATCAAAGATCTGCAGCTGACCATCCAGTATCCCGATACTTCCGGGAAAACGCTGCAAACCACACGCCGGTTCAGGGCAGTTATTCCTGCAGGACAGTCATATGACACCAACCTCAATCTGGGCCCCTATGCGGATGCTGCGATACTCAATGCTATCCGTATTCAGATAACAAGTGCGGTACTGATGGAAAAATAAAAGAGGAGGAAATCATGAAAGTACTTATTCCGTTTTATTCCCTGTACGGCCATATATACAAGATGGCCCAGGCTGTTGCCGAAGGCGTGGCTCAGGTTGAAGGAGCCGAAGCAGTTGTGCGCAGGGTTCCGGAAACCCTGCCTCCGGAAGTCCTGGAAAAAATGGGTGCGGTTGAAACCCAGAAAGCAATGTCCCATGTGCCGGTGTGTACCGTGGAGGAACTTGGTGAGGCGAATGGCGTCATCTTCGGTACTCCGACACGATTCGGGAACATGTGCGGCCAGATGCGGCAGTTCCTTGATGCCACCGGCCAGTTGTGGATGTCGGGAGCCCTGGTCGGTAAACCGGGATCAGTCTTTGCCAGCTCAAATACGCAGCATGGAGGACAGGAGACTACGGTTACCTCATTCCATCTGACTCTGCTCCATCTTGGCATGATCATAGTAGGGCTGCCTTATGCCTTTCAGGGGCAGATGCGCATGGATGAGATCACCGGCGGTTCTCCCTATGGAGCTTCAACCATTGCCGGAGCCAAAGGGGAGAGACAACCGAGTGACAATGAGCTTGATGCCGCTCGTTTTCAGGGCAGACATGTTGCATCTATCGCCAAAAAAATAGCAGGCTGATTCGTTAAAAAGGAGGACGAAAATGTCAGAATTAATGGATACAATTCAAAACAGAAGAAGCATCCGACGTTACCAGGAGAAGGCGGTTCCAGATGAAATACTGAACAAACTTCTTGAGGCAGCGCGCTGGGCACCATCCTGGGCCAACACCCAATGCTGGCACTTTGTTGTGGTCAAAGATACTGAGATAAAGAAAAAAATCCAGGAGACAGTCTCGGCCCGCAATCCCTCCTCCCTGGCAATTGTCAATGCTCCTGTTCTTCTGGTGGTCTGCGGCCAGCTAAAAAAATCAGGCTACTATAATGATGAGTACCCAACCAAATTTGGTGACTGGTTCATGTATGACCTGGGCCTGGCAACCCAGAATCTTTGCCTGGCAGCCCATGATTCCGGTCTGGCAACAGTCATTGTCGGCTTATTCGACCAGGACAAGGTGGGCAAGATCATCAAACTGCCAGTTGAGCACGAGGTACTCGTACTCATTCCGCTGGGCTATCCGGATCATGAACCATCACCGCCCAAGCGCAGAGAATTACACGAATTTGTCCACTACGATTCATTTTAGCAGAGATAAAACGCTACCAGATGGACTATTAGAAATTGAAATAGGGCCCAAACTCGACCAGTATAACTGAAATGAGTGTAAGCACACTCACAGGCAAAATCGTATTTCGGGTGGGGTGGTTGAAATCGATTATGCGGAGGGCCCAGCAGGATGCGCCTAAAACCAAAGCGAGCGCAAACAGGAGCTGATAACCATTATTTCGCATAAGGTTGTTGCCCAGAGCCGCATAGAAGACAATATTGAGAATGGCGAGAAAGGTGATCAGAAACTGGTTCACTCTGATCAGTATTTTGCTGAGCCCGTAGGTGATTTTATAGAGCCCCAAATTTTCAAACATGGCGGAAGAAAACAGCAGGACAATGGATCCTACCAATCCTGAGGCAATAAAGAATGTCCGGTTTTTGGCGATGAAATTTACTATAAATTCATATGCTATAGTATCTTCAATGCCATATATCCAGTGGTTGAGGATAATGACAAGCGTGGTTAAAGCGAAATCTTTTATTATGCCAAGCATCATGGGGATTTATATCTATTAATTAGCTATTTAACTCATAGCTCCAATGCCTTTAATAATAATCAGGCATAATTTTCCAAAAATCCAATAGCTCGATCGATTTTATGGATGTAGGCAAACCCCTGGCCCTTTTTATTAAGCTTGCCTGCCTTGATGATAGCATCAAATACTGCATCGGTCTGACTATCCTTGGTTACAATCAAAATTATTTCTTTTTCGGGAACAATTAGCTTTGACAGGACCCCGAGTTTCTGTCGGACACCAGTCCCGCGCCCATAGAAATAGGTTGCCCCCGGCGCACCCGCTTTTAGTGCGGCATCCACTACCTTTTCAGCTCTTCCTCTTTGGACAATACAGGTGATAAGGCTAAGATCATTCATGTTAATATGCTCCTTAGTGCTCCAACCTTCTGAAAGTAGACGACAGAAAAAAATTTGCTGTTATAGCAACAATCAAAAGTCATAATAAGTTCAAGCAAGAGTTGTGCCTAAATTTTATATGTATCTTTATTTATGATAAAATTGGTAATATATATGCAATATAAAGAGATTAATACTAAAAAAACTGAATTTTAAAAAATTTACACTATGTTTCTTCACTAACACCTGTTTTTTCAATATTGACAAGAGCCAATATGCTATTTTTAATAATAACCATAAAGTGCGGTAAAGCGTTAAAATCAGATAAAAGGGTTCTCTATGATCGTTTTTGACCTGGCATGTGTCTGCGGCTTTACTTTCGAAGGCTGGTTTCAGGACCGGAGCGATTTCGAAAGCCAGCAGACTGCGTCTTTGCTTTCATGTCCCCATTGCGGCAGCCGGGAGATACGAAAAATTCTCTCGCCCACACATTTCCAGTCATCAATAAGTGAGGCTTCTTATGCAAATAAGTGTTCTTCAGATGCATCGGTTTCTCCGGCAGATGCAGAAAAAGCACTGGCAACCCTGCAGAAATTCGTAGAAGAAAACTTTGAGGATGTTGGCGTCGATCTGGCAAAGGAGTCCCTCAAGATACACTACGGTGTGGCTGAACCACGCAATCTTCGGGGTGTAACCACGGAGTCTGAAGAAAAAAAATTAAAAGAAGAGGGTATCAAGCTCCTGAAAATACCCATGTTGCTCAAAAGTGAAAAAATAAACTGATCCATGCCTTTATTAACCTGCATAAAGATTGCCTGGACTTAATTTGCCGCATGCTTGATCTCTTTGAATTGTTTCAACCGGAAATAAGTTTCCCTTTCGCGTTCACCAAGATATTGAGTAATTGACTTTATTTGCCGTTTCAGTTTTGGCAGAATGCGTTCTTCAAGAACCCTGACCCTCCTCGTAGTCTGGATGATTTCCCTGCTCAGGCGTTGCAGTTTGTTGTCATATTCAGCAATGTCCATTATGGCATCAACTATTTTCTCAAAACGCCACGTTGCTTCTTCCAGGTTGGCAGTGGTACCCCGGATATCATAATTTCTTGCATTAATGTCACGCACTGCGGATTCCCGCGGAGAAATCTCCTTGTATTCCAGGCCCCAGAGTTTCCTGCTTGTAATTTCAACACCAAATTCCCTGGCTGTCACTGCACCTATCGAATCAATTACAGATTCACCTGCATGGCCTAAACTGAAAAAAAGCTCGACAATGCCTTCTCCATATAATTGCCGAATAGATTTGCGTGATTCAAGGTATGGAGTTGAAGTCTTTAAAAACTCAATAATTAGCGCCTGGCGCCTCGATTTAAGAATCCCTATGGAATTGCTGACAGAAGAAGACTTTTCTTTGAGCAGGAGGAGGTTGGTCCTGGTTGGATGGATCATAATCCTATGCCTCTGTCATTTTTTTTACAAATTATGCTGGAGAAGATTAAATCTCCCGAGGATCTCCGAGCCTTTGTCCAGGGTATTATAAATAGAGCGGGTCTGCTTTTCCTGGTGAATAAATTCATTCTCAAATACAACAGCAAAATCAAGGAGCAACTGGTCGGTTTCAGCCATGCCGTCTCTTCCGACAATAGCCTCAAGCTTTTTTAATTCTCTCCCTTTTGCATAGTTCTTGTACAGCTGATTAGCCAAGTCTCTATGGTCATCCCGGGTCTTTCCTGGTCCTATGCCTTTTTGCATCAACCTGGAGAGACTCGGCAGGACGTCAATAGGTGGAAAAATTCCCTGCTGGTGCAATTCACGGCTTAAAACGATCTGCCCTTCAGTTATATATCCGGTCAAATCAGGAATAGGGTGGGTGATATCATCTTCCGGCATGGTGATTACTGGAATCATGGTTATTGATCCTTTAGAATCCCTTATGCGTCCGGCCCGTTCATAAAGAGAGGCAAGGTCTGAATACATATAACCCTGATAACCGCGACGCCCGGGGAGTTCTTTCCTGGCATTGGATATCTCCCGCAGGGCATCACAGTAGTTCGTCATATCCGTTACCAGGACAAGAATATCCATGTCATGGTCAAACGCCAGGTATTCAGCCACAGTCAGGGCAAAACGGGGCGCCATCAAGCGTTCCATTACCGGATCATCTGCCATGTTGATAATGGCAACAAATTCAGACTCAATATTCTGCAGGGCATCAAGGTAAAAAGAGTATTCATGGAAGGTTAGCCCCAATGCTACAAAAATGACCGCGAATCTTTTGGAGCTTTCCCGCAGTCTGGCGTTTTGTAGGATATGTGCCACCAATTCCTTAGCCGGCAACCCTGCACAGGAAAAGATGGGCAGTTTCTGACCTTTTACAAGAGTGTTGAGGCCGTCGATGGCGGATATCCCCGTTTCAATAAACTCTTCCGGCTTGAGCCTGGCGACCGGATTGATTGGATACCCCCGGGCCGGTCGCCATTCAGATGCATAAAACATCGGCAATCCGTCAAGCGGTGCAAAGGAGCCGTTAAATCTTCTGCCGATAATATCCCTGGCAAGAGGAACCTGCCGAATCGTATCGGTAAATACGATTTCCAGATCTTCCGTGTTAAGCCCTCTTGTTTCGCCAAAGAGCTGTATGAGGATATTGTCTCTGACTATCTCAAGAATTTCTCCCTCAAGTGCTATATTATGCGGCCCGAAAACTTTGACGACTTCGCCGATCCGTGCAGCATGAACATTTTCAACATAAAGCAGTTGGCCGGCTATTCTGGATGTAGTCCGGTATTTATGTTCAGAGAGTCTCATTTTCACCCTTCCCGGCTGTCTGGTTCTGCCCTCTCAGAAACTGGTCAGTGATGCTGCGAATCATATCCATTGTCTTTTGGGGTTCACAGAAAGCATCTGCTGTGTAGGCGTTTTGTGCCAGGAAATCAGAACGGATCTTTTCAGCGACAGTCATCACCAGACGATCCTGTTCCTGTAAACCTTCAATACCAACAATTTCCATAATCTCTTTAAGAGATTCCTCCTTATGCATGATTTCACGGCAGAGATTGCGCAAGACTTCCCAGTCATTGGAAACATTGTTCTTAAAATAATCAGCAAGGATATTCTGATAGAGTGAATAACTCTGCATCCAGTTGATTGCCGGAAAATGCCTGCTGTTGGCCAGGGTTGTGTCAAGCATCAAAAAGGCACCTGCTGTTCTCAAAAGTGCCTGTGTTACAGGTTCGGTAAAATCCCCACCCGGAGGCGAAACGGAAAGAATCATGCTGAGAGAGCCTATGTCACCGGAAAGTGTTTCAACCACTCCGGCCCTTTCCACAAAGGATGAAAGGCGGGAGGCCAGGTACGTTGGGTATCCTTCTTCGCCGGGCATTTCTTCCAATGAGGAAGATATTTCCCGGAGCGCTTCGGCCCAACGGGAAATTGAATCAGCCAACAGCAGGACATGAAAGCCAAGATCGCGATAATATTCACCCAGAGTTACTGCAGTATAAATAGATGCTTCCCTTGCAGCTACAGGCATGTTCGAGGTATTAACCACGAGAACGGTTCTGTCCATTAAAGGACAATTTGTCCGAGGATCAACCAGGTGCAGGAACTCCTCGATCAGCTCCGACATCTCGTTGCCGCGTTCACCGCAGCCGGCATAAATGACGATATCGACATCAGCATGTTTTGCTATGGTCTGTTCCAGAATTGTCTTACCGGTGCCAAAACCGCCGGGAATGATAGATGTCCCCCCCCGTGCCAGGGGAAACAGAAAGTCTATTATGCGCTGCCCTGTAATAACAGGCCCCTGGGGGCTGATTTTTTTTCTGTAGGGACGCGGGATTCGCATAGACCAGCTTTCATGGCCGAAGATCATGCTGCCATCGTCTAGTTCACACAAAGGCTCATCCAGGGTTATTGTGCCCTGGGCAATACTTTTCACCCTGCCGTTTTTGTCAGCTGGAATTATAATTGGATGCTGAAAAGGGCCTTCATCAATGTAACCGATCTTAACACCACCTGCGACAGTGTCACCTCTGTTGACGAGCGGGGTAAAGGACCATTGTTTCGTGAAATCAAGCGTGGAGGGCAGGTGAATAGGATGAATAAAGGAGCCTGTTTTTTCGAGTAACGCATCAAGTGGTCTCTGCAAACCGTCAAACATAACAGACAGCAGGCCAGGCCCAAGTGTTGTTGCAAGTGAAACTCCATGTCCCTGTACAGGTTCATTAAGGCCAAGGCCGCTCGGGTCCTCATATACCTGCAGAACAGCTTCATCCTTCTCCAGTCTTACGACTTCCCCGGTCAGGTTATGCTCTCCCACTGATACCCTTTCAAAAAGGGTTAGACCTGTCAGGTCAGTGCGGACTGTTGCACCTGAGATGGAAATTATTTTCCCCAAGGTCTCTTTTTTCATAGGTTCAATTGCATATGATAGCCGATGGCCTTGCGCAAAAGACGCACAGCATAATCTTCTCTTTTGGCTTCCATTTCCTGAGGTGGAGGCATGATAACGAAAACCAGGTTCAGTCCTCTTTCCATCTCCCGCAGCCTGTTATCGATGCTTTCGGTTACAAGTCGTTCATCAATAACAAAAAGCCCATATTCCGATTTTTGGACAAATTGGTGCAAAAGGGACTCCAATTCTTCGCTTGTGCATACAAGCTGCTCAAAACCGGCAAGATTGAAACCATGCGTGGCATCTTCTGGTGTAATAAAAATAATTCGTTTATTCATGCGACGATACTTTCCCTTACAGGTTCATCATCCAAGAGCATTGTGTTGAGCACCAAACTGATATTACGGGTATAGCGATACTGTTCCCACAGGTAAAACAGGATATCCCCGACAGCTGTTCGCTGCAAAAATCGGCTTTGCAGTTTTCTGCTTATGAAGCGCAGCAGGGCGGTTTCCAGTTTCTGTATGGTAGAGACGGCATCATCAGCGTCCTTGAGGTGCAGATACTTTAATACAGGAGTCAGGTCTTTATGAAAGTATGCATCGTTAAACCGGTCAAGCGGCTCAGTTCCCCCGGAGGTCAGAGTCGGTTCTGCCTCGATCTGCCAGCGCAGGGTCTTAGCCATGGATATGCAATTATGAAAATCAACCATGTATTGCAGGAAATCCTTCACCATGAAAGGTTGTTTCCGGGACAAAAGGGAGGCAAAAAAACAATCCCTTATAAAAACTTCCAGTGCAGCGAAGCCTCCTTTCGCATAGTTTTCACGTAAACCATTAAAAGAAACAGAAGAGGTGCAGAGACGGGATTCAAGCGCCTGCAGTATCGAGACAAAGTCAAGACTGCTGGTCAGGATATCTTGTATGTCGTTGTGCAGGAGACTGTTATGCAGGGCTTGCGCGATATGATTAATTTCTTTCTTGCAGGACAAATAGCGCAGACACACAAGGAGGGGGTTGATCTCATGATACACAAAATAGGGTTCGAACTGGTTGCGCAGTTTATTGTTCATCCTTTTATAAACCCAGAGGTGTTCATGGCGCAGGAATCGCCATATGTCAGGCGCAGCGTCTTTCTTCAAAAAAATATAGAAAGGCGTGTTCTGCAAACTCTCGACAGGATCGTTGCTGGTAATGAGAAACTCCCAGTTGCGGAAAAGAGCCCCTTTTTTCCCCAGCAGGCGTGCCACGAGAAATTCAGCAGGGTATTCACATTCATTCAGTGTTTTCAGCAATCCCGGATGACTCATAGCGTTTTTCAATTTCAACAATTAATTGCGGAAGAATATGAAACCATTTCCTTTCCAGCCTTTTTTTAAACGTATTGTCGACAATAATCCTGTCATTTGCAGTTAGGGCTACCAAGCCTCCGCTGACTGCCGGATCCTGCCGGATCCTGTTTGCATTAAAAAATTTTGCTGCCAGTTCCACGTCGGCTGGATTAACAATAATTTTTTCCCATTGCCTTTCTGGCAATTCACGCACCAGGGTTGCAAATATCTTTTCGTAGTTATGCTTCCGCAGAGCAGTTAACTGCTTTAAGGCAGCATTTCTCAGGGCCTGATCAAGAGCCTGGTAGGCAAAGAGTTTTTTCTCCCTGGTCTTGACCTCGGTCTCTGAAAAAATTGCCCGCATGGATTTCTGGCAGGCAGAGGCAAGCTGATCAGCATGATTTTTTGTAATGGCGGCAATTGCTTCAGCTACCTGTGTGCGTATACTTTCAGCCTCATTTTTTGCTGCTTGCCAAATATCATCTATCTGCTGCTGCTCATTTTTTTTCAGAGTGTTTATAAGTTCATCAAGACCCAAGGCTCAGACCCCGAGCAGAATGATTACGGCTACAACAAAGCCGAGGATTACCATGGTTTCGGGAATTGCCACCAAAATGATTACAGTTCCGGAAAGTTCCGGTTTTTCTGCCAGGCTTCCGGCACCGGCGGCCCCAATTTTAGATTGTGCCCAAGCAGTGGCAATGGCAGGCAAGCCGATTGCCAGAGCTGCTGCAAATGCTATCCATATTGTATCCATGCTCTTCCTCCTTTACATTCATTTTTGTGTCATTATGACTGACTTGGGGTCCCCTTCAATTTTTTATGCTGCTTGTTATCTGTCCCAGATAAATTGATTGTGCTTTCTTTTTTCTGATTAGAGGAAAAAGGCCTGTATTTACGGCCTCCCAGTTCAATAAACTTGTCAAAAAACTCGACATAATGGAGACGCAGAGAATGAATCGATGAAGAAAAAACCCCTATTGTTATGCCTATGAGATGAATGATTCCACCGACTATCAAACCCAGAATAATATCTCCTGTTAGCCCTGAAAGCTGGTTGGCAACATTGGCCAAAAGAACCGAGGTAAGACCAATGGCCATAATCCTTGCATAGGAGATGATATTGCCGATATTTTTAAGGAGTTCAAGGGGGGCCAGGAGCCCACCGGAAAAAAGGAGCAAGGGGCAGAGCACGAGGATGCTGATAATCAACGGTCGCATCAGCAATTCAGGGAAGAAACCGATAAAGGTGATGATCAGGCCTACGATGAGAAATATAAAAATTATATTTAAAAGCTTCACCATTGCTTCTTTTTTAGTATGGCGTCGCAAGGCGCTGACAAAACCCATGGCAAGCCCCAGAGTAACATGGGCCAGGCCAATGGCCATGGCAAAATAGAGCATAGGGATAATACTTTTCCGGCGGTCAATGAACAGCGGCTTCATTCCCAGCATCGTGTGACCGAAATCTCCAAAAAATTCTCCATACAGGATGCCGAATATAATGGCATACAGGGAACAGACTTTCAGAATACTGATCGCGTCCTGGAATAAATGATTTTCCCTGGCAACCCGACGTGTCAGGATGGAGAGGATAAGAATGATAAGTCCATATCCGGCATCGCCAAGAATCAGACCAAAAAACAACGGAAAAAAAAGACCTATGAATGGCGTCGGGTCAAACGATGTATAGGAGGGAAGGGGCAGTAGCCTGGTAAAATTTTCAAATGGTTTGAAGTATTGCGGGTTTTGCAGGACTACCGGAATCCGTTCAAGATCCTCGGTGTGGATCGCAATCTCCTCAAGGACAACACTGCCGGCAAAATTCTTCTGCAGGCTGGCGCTCAGGGAAGCAACCTTTTCTGCTGGCATCCAGCCATATATAAAAAAACACATTGTTGTCTCAAAGGAAAAAGCCGAGGCCTGTATAACGGAAAGCTGTTCACGGACCCAGTCAAGTGCAGCTTTATACATTGGGCCCCAACGCTTGGTAAATTCAGCAAGCTCGGCATCAACTGCCTGAAGGGCTGCCTCGCTTTCCTGTATTTTTTTTTGCAGATATTCCACCTTTCTGACAAAGGTCATGTTTTTGATCGATTCAGGAAAGGTGAACTCAGGCATCTGCTTTTGGCTTAAAAGAGAACGGATTGTTGCAGAAATATCTTTGGTTGCAGCTATAAGCCCAACCAGTGTCCCATCCTCCGAGGGTACAGTGAGAAGTTCACAGGATGCATCATCAAGGCAATTCAGACTGTCTCTCAACACATCCACTGATTTCTCGTTCTTAAGGGTAATCCCTATATAATCGAGATCCGGGGTCAGCTGAATTTTATCCAACAGAGTTGAGACGGTGGCCAAAAAGCTTTTGTATCGGCTCAAATCCAGAAGATCCTGCTGAAGAGCATCCCGCTTCTCACATAAAGACCGGCACAATGCAAGATGTCTGTCAAGGGTTCGGCTGACAGTATCAATGATTGGCCGGGGAGCGAGAAAACTTTCCCGGATTATTTCATCAGGCAGGCAGGCAAACAGATTGTTCATCTTGGTTTCAAATTCTTCCAGAAAAATCTTTTCAAAAAGAGATTTTTCGTCAGGCAGCAGCGCATGGACCACCGGCTTATGGATGTCATCAACAAAACCAACAGCAGAGGGCTCTATATGCAGATTTCCCTTTTTGCGAACCAGTGAAAGCGTTTCCCCCAACAGTTTACGGGGGCCGACAATTTCAACTTTTGACATCTTGACGATCACTGTGCTTTCACCGCTTTTCTGCTGGCAGGATGTCCTGCAGAAATACTCGTACAATATCCTGTAGTATATCATCCGTAATATTTTGCAGGTTTTCTACCATCTCATTTACATCTGTAACTTCTTTTTGGGCCTTTATTTCGCATGCCATGCACGTTGACTCAAGGGATCGGGTATACTCCTCTTCCAATTGCTGCTTTTTGGCTTCAAGTTCCTGGCTCAGTGAAACACGGACAGACTCCAGCCATTCCGCGGCTTTTTTTCTTTCGGATTCGATGGATTGCTGAATTGCTGATTCGACTTTGATTACGGCTTGCAACAGATCTTTTTCCATAAAGAACCTCTTGCAATAGAAGTGGAAAGGACTCGTGAATCAGTGACAGGATCCTGGGAAAGCATTGAAAGCCCTCCACTTTGAGTTGGCAGCAAAAATACTGTGACCAGGATGAAAGGTGATAATTCTATATACCAGATAACAAAGGAAAAAACCAGAAAAGATTTTGTGAAAACAGCCGGGAGGAAGGAACGAGATCCGTTTTGTCAAACCGGGGAGGCGGCCTCTTGTATACTGGAAGATTGCATCTAGTTACACCCGCAAATTTTATCCTGCAGATTGCGGTCAACAAAATCACACTCTTTCGGAGACAGATCAAAACGTATTTCAGCCTCACTGATTATCTGCTGCCTGCTTTTTTCCGGGTGGGATTGAATCATTTCACTGATCCAGCACAACGTCTTTTTCATCTTTTCACCGGATGGCAGTATTTCGTCTGCTGAGGACATGCGCACTCTCCCATTTAAATTATATAGAGATACGGCAGCGGCTCATTTATAAAGCGGCTTTAATATAATACCGCCCAGCGGCGGCAGGTTTAACTTAACATGATAGGGAGCAAAACCAAACGGTTCATCAATAGAATCCAGCTGGTTGATGTTCAGGACATTGGTGCCGCCATAGGTATGTGAGTCTGAATTGAAAATTTCCTGATATGATACCCCTGCAGGAACCCCCATTTTATAATTGTATATAACCTGTGGTGTAAAATTGAACACACAGACAAGGTGGTCGTCATGCTCAAAACCAATACGGGCAAAACCGATCACTGAATTGTCCACATCATTGAAATCGAGCCATCTAAAACCCTCATAGGAGAAATCAACCTGCCACAGGGAAGGATTGTCGAGGTACAATGTATTCAGTGCCCGGACAAAATCCTGCAGCTGTTTATGCCGGGCGTCATGTTCAGGTAAATGCCAGTCAAGACTTGTCTTGCAATACCATTCTGACCACTGGCCGAATTCACTGCCCATGAATATCAGCTTTTTACCAGGATGGCACCACTGAATAAGAAAAAAGAGGCGAAGGTTGGCAAACTGCTGCCACAGGTCCCCGGGCATTTTTCCCAGCAGTGAACGCTTGCCGTGCACGACTTCATCATGGGAGATGGAGAGAATAAAATTTTCTGAAAAGGCATAATACAAAGAAAAGGTGAGGGCATTGTGATGAAACTTTCTGTACAGGGGATCCTTACTGATATAATTTAGGGTATCATTCATCCAGCCCATGTTCCATTTGAAACCAAAACCAAGGCCACCCGCATCTGCCGCTTTTGATACACCGAAAAAACTGGTGGACTCTTCGGCAATCATCATAACGTTTGGATAATGATCATAAATGATGCTATTGAGATGGCGCAGAAACTCAATGGCATCAATATTCTCTTTGCCGCCGTAACAGTTGGGGATCCATTCACCCTCCTTGCGTGAATAATCAAGATAGATCATGGAAGCAACAGCATCGACCCGCAAGCCGTCTATATGAAACTTGTCAAACCAGAACAGGGCGTTGGCAATAAGGAAATTACTGACTTCTTTCCTGCCGTAATTGAAAACCAGGGTGCCCCACTCCGGCTGGGAGCCCTGACGGGGATCCTCATGTTCATATAGGGCAGTGCCGTCAAAACGGGCAAGGCTATGAGCGTCTGCAGGGAAATGTGCCGGTACCCAGTCAAGAATAACACCGATATCGTTTTGATGGCAGAGATCGACAAGGTACATGAATTCATCCGGGGTGCCATATCTGCTGGTAACACTGTAATAGGCCGTTACCTGGTAGCCCCAGGATTCGTCCAGGGGATGCTCCATGACAGGCATCAGTTCAATGTGGGTAAACCCCATTTCCTTGACGTATGGAATAAGCAGGTCCGCTGCCTCCCTGTAGGTCAGGAAGCGTTCCGGGTCGCCCGGGTCCCGGCGCCAGGAACCGAGATGCACCTCATATATTGAGATGGGTTGATCATAGGGTTTATTGCTTCCCCGTTTTGCAAGCCATTCGCTGTCATTCCAGGAATAATGATCCAATGAACATACTATGGAGGCGGTTTTGGGCCGAAGCTCCCCGTAAAACTGAAACGGGTCGGACTTGATCAGCAAATCCCTGTATTGGGTCCTGATCTCAAATTTGTATAGTTCGTGTTCCGTAATTCCCGGGATAAAAATCTCCCAGATGCCGGAATTCTCAAGGCTGCGCATCTGGTGCACCCGGCCGTCCCAGGAATTAAAATTGCCAATGACGCTGACTCTGCGGGCTCCAGGGGCCCATACCCTGAATATAGTACCTTCAATAGCATCTATGGTCACACCATGGGCGCCAAGCTTATCATAGAGTTTATAGTGGGTACCGCTGTTAAAAAGGTAGCGGTCCATATCACCTAACTGCGGCAGGAAACGGTAAGGATCTTCAGTGCTATGAACTGTTTTGTCGCTGTAGTGAATTGCAAAATGGTATGCAAAGGGTTCGGGGAACTCTGGCAGTTCTATTTCATAGAGGCCCTCATCCCGCATTTTATTCATATATTGTTTTTCGTCATTAATGACGATCTGGACAGACTCGGCGTGGGGCTGGAAGGTCCGCACCAATGCAGTCCGTGGCTTCTGGTCAATAAAGTGGAGCCCCAAAACCTGATATGGGTCATGGTGGTCAGAAGCTATAACTCGGTCAATCTGGTCGCTGATATAATTTGACATTTCTCTTTTTCGGACAAATTATAATAAAAGGAACATGTATAATTTGCGGCTATATTTGTTTTTCTGAACGATATTCAAATACTATATATAATATTAATACCATACAACAAGCATTTTATGCGAGAAGTTACTGGAAATACCTCCTCCTGCTTTTCAATTTGAAGCTGTCATGGTAGCTTGGTGAAAGATCCTGTACTGCTGAAAATTGAAAGAGAGTAAAATGACATGGAAAGTTTACAAGGAAATTTTCTTATATCCACTGCAAAGATGCCCGACCCGCGCTTTCGGGAGAAACTTATATTTATGTGCGGTCACACGGAAGAGGGCGCCATTGGCCTGGTGGTCAACAACCCCCTTCCGGATGTTCGACTCGATGAGATATTAAAAAGCGCCGATATCCCAGTGCCTGCCTTTGAACTCCCCCCTGTTTACTTGGGGGGGCCGGTTGAAATGGGTTCCGGCTTTATTTTGTATACTGCAGAGTATAACGCCCCAAACCAGATGCAGGTAAGTGCAACCGTGTGCCTGTCAAGCGACCCGGTTATTTTACAGGATATTGCACGTAATACAGGCCCCTGCAAATATCTCTTTCTCCTTGGGTATGCAGGTTGGGGGGCGGGCCAGCTTGAGAAAGAATTAACTGATAACGGTTGGTTGACCCTTCCTGCCGAGGATGATGTTATTTTCAATACACCCGATTCTATAAAGTGGAAAGTCGCAGCCCAGAAATTTGGCATTGACATTACCACTTATGGCGATGTAGTTGGAAACGCTTGATCTGGCAAATCTGCAAGGTTGCTTGAGCCTCTAGCGCGCAAAAGCAATGCTGCTGCCCATGCAAAACCCGTCTTGGGATATATGCTTATGACACCCCGATTATACCGTATCATTGAACATACTGCTGATACCGGTTTTGAAGTCTGGGGCAACACAAAAAAACAAGTCTTTGAGTCTGCCGCCAAGGCTTTTTTCAACATTATGTGGCAGATAGGTGCCCGCCAGCAAAACGAGCCTGTGACCCTTGAAGTTGCTGGAAATGATTTGGAAGAACTCCTGGTCAATTTTCTGGAAGAATTCCTTTATCTCTATGATGCAAAAGGACTGGTCTGTACAGGTATCGAGATTGAGAGTATCAGTGCAGACAAGGTTCGGGCCAAGGCATGGCTGCAAAAATTTAATGATGCCGGTGACCAGGAACTGCTTGGTGTAAAAGCGGTCACATACCATCAACTTTTTATCGGCAGAAAAAACGATTCATGGATCGCCCGGATATTCTTGGATATCTAGACATGTAAGCAATACTTAAACCCTTTACTGACTGCGATATTTTTTTGCGATAACATTATATATTGAGCAGAGGCACCATGCAGGAATTGACCATCCATAATCTCAGGCAGATAGATCAGTATCGCTGGCTTTTACCGCGACAGGGAAAAATGCGTACTGACGGCATGCTCTTTTTGGACAGGAAGCTCCTTGAGCACGTTAAAAATGACAAAAGCATCACGCAGGTTGCCAATGTTGCCTGGCTTCCGGGGATTGTCGGCCGAAGTTTGGCAATGCCTGATATGCACCAGGGGTATGGGTTCCCCATAGGAGGCGTTGCCGCTTTTGATCCTGACGAGGGTGTTGTTTCCCCGGGAGGGGTTGGATACGATATCAATTGTGGTGTGCGCCTTTTGCGCTCATCACTTGTAAAGGATGAAATTAAAGACGAGATTGTAAACCTTGTCAACAGTCTGTTTCACAACATTCCTTCCGGTGTCGGATCCAGACAGCCGAACCTGAAACTGAATAAAAAAGAACTGAAGAAAGTTCTGGCAACAGGGGCGCGATGGGCTGTAAGAAATGGCTTTGGTTCACAGGATGATTTGCTGCACATTGAAGAGTCCGGCTGTCTCGATTGGGCGGACCCCGAAGCGGTTTCCGAGCGGGCCCTGGACCGTGGTCAGGCTCAGCTCGGCACCCTGGGCTCCGGTAATCATTTTGTTGAAATTGGCTTTGTTGATCAGATTTTTGAGGAAAAACTTGCCAAGGGCATAGGTCTTTTCAAAGGACAGGTTACCATAATCATCCATACGGGCTCACGGGGTCTTGGACACCAGGTATGTGGTGATAACATTCGTCTCCTGCAGAATGCTTCCCGAAAATTCAACTTTGACCTGCCGGACAGGGAATTATGCTGCGCACCGGTCCACTCGAGCGAGGGCAGGCAGTACCTGGCAGCCATGGCTTCTGCAGCCAATTTTGCCTTTGCCAACAGGCAGCTTATAACCGAAGAGGTCAGGCGCACCTTTGAACAGGTATTCGGCCTTGGTGTACAAAAAATGGGCCTGCAGCTGGTTTACGATGTCTGTCACAATATTGCAAAGTTTGAAACCCATGCGGTTGATGGTAAACAACGTGAAGTCGTTGTGCACCGCAAAGGAGCCACCCGGGCCTTTCCTGCCCATCACCCCAAGGTGCCTGCAGCATATAAGGAAACCGGCCAGCCAGTGTTGATTCCTGGTGACATGGGACGCTATTCGTATGTCCTTGTCGGTACAGACAGAGCTCTGAAGGAGACCTTCGGGTCAACCTGTCACGGAGCCGGCAGGTTAATGAGCCGTCATGCTGCAAAAAAGGCCGCCAAAGGGCATGATGTTACTGCTGAGCTTGCGAAAATAGGCGTGACCGTTAGAGGGGCAGGTCGTGCAACCCTTATTGAAGAAATTCCCCAGGCTTATAAGGATGTGGAAGATGTGGTACGGGTTGTCCATGAAGCGGGTCTTGCCCGCAAGGTTGCCAGGCTGCGTCCGCTTGGGGTTATTAAGGGTTAATTGCCGTTTTCAGTCATTTCTGTGGTACTTGAGGGAGTAAAATGGCAGTATACAAAATAGTAATCGGTTTTAACCGATTGTATGCAGGATATGATTTTTTTGAGTGATCATAAATTTTCAGGTTAATTGTATGGTTAAAATCTCAGATATATTTATCTGCCAACAGTGCGGTTATTGCTGCCAGGGTGAAACCACGGTTTCACTTGATGAAAACGACCAGAAGAGAATGATTAAGCACCTTGGCAAGCAACGGGAGGAGGTCACCCGGGATTTTTGGCGCCAAAACGGCAATACTATCCAGATGCGGACGGTGGATGGACACTGCATATTCTATGATAACGGCTGCACTATTCATGCCGGCAAACCGTGGCGCTGCACCCAGTGGCCCCTGCATCCCAGCATTCTTGAGACGCAGGATAATTTTGAAATTATCAAGGAATCCTGTCCCGGAATCAACAGGGAACTCAGCTATGCTGAATTCTGCAGAAAGTTCTCTGTTCTGCTCAGACTCCCCTAAAAGAACAGAGGATGAACCGGTTTGCGTTTTGAATTTCTCTTTTTAGGCAAAACAAAAGAAGCCTACCTGGCCGCAGGGATTGCAGAGTATGCCAAGCGGTTGGCACGTTATATAGCTACTGATATTAAAACCCTGAAAGAGCAAAAAATTAAAAAGGGGGAGTCTGAAGCCGTTCTGATTGAAAAGGAAAGCGAGATACTGCTGCAAAATGCCCACGGCGCCTATCTGGTCTGTCTGGATCGGACCGGAAAACAGATGGATTCATTGGAACTGGCTGCCCTGGTTGAAGCCTGGGAAATGCAGGGCCGGAAGAAAATCACGTTTATTATCGGCGGTCCCTTGGGATTATCTTCTGCGATCCTTGCTAAGGCTGACCTTGTACTTGCCTTGTCAGCTATGACTTTTACCCACGAGATGGCCCGCCTGCTCTTGATGGAACAGCTTTACCGGGCCTGTACAATAAAGGCAGGAGAGAAGTACCACAAGTAAACATATTCCGCACAGATTTTCTCAATGGGAATGTAACAGATTTGAAACCTGTCCCGAGATTATCACTCTTATCGCTGTTGAAAATATTCACAGGTTCAAAGAAGAGTCCTTTCGGCTTGGATAACCATCGCCGAAAGGACTCTGACAAATGAAGTAGGGGTATTTCCAATAGCAAAATTAATATTGGGTAGGGGCTACCTTAATCTCAACACGGCGATTCATCGCTCTTCCTGTTTCAGTACTATTGTCTGCAACCGGCATGGTTTCACCATACGCCATTGTCTCAATACGTGCAGTGGACAGGCCGCGCTGCACAATAAGGTTCTTCACTGCATCGGCCCTTCTTTGCGAGAGGTTCATGTTATAACTCTCACTGCCCGTACTGTCCGTATGACCCTCAACCCGGATGACAGTCTGAGGATACTTGATGAGCACATTGGCAATACGGTCAATTTCTGAATAAAGGCCCGGACGTACTGTAGCGGAATCATGGTCAAAGGTAACATCCCCTTTGAGAGAGATAGCGAGCAGGTCACCTTCGCGGCGAACGGCAGCTGCATCAGAAGCAGCTAAGGCATCACGCATGTCACGCTCCTGATCATCCATCATCTTGCCAACACCGGCACCGGCAAGGCCGCCTGCAGCCGCACCAATTGCCGCCCCGGCAAGAGTTGATTGCGTATCCCTGCCTGCTGCCTGGCCGATGATGGCGCCCGCAACCGCTCCGCCAGCCGCACCATAAGCTGCACCTTTACCTGTTTTTGTTTGAGGAGGTGCACAGGAAACACAGATAATTGAAACTAATACTGCCAGGCAGGTTGTCTTGCATATATTGTTCGTTTGCATAAATTGCTCCTTTCTTAATGCAGCGAATTATCTTTGAAAATTACTGCTCCAACATAATAATTTAACATATCAAGTACCATTCCTGTAGCTATTTCGAAAAGAATGACATTGGCAATGACAACCGTTCTTCTACGGAGAATAATATTTTCCACTTCGGGGAAACCGGTATAGTATACAAAAAACGTCAGCGTCAATTTCACCAATAATTCTGACCTGTTGAAGTTTCCTGGGATTTATATGTACCGGTACAGTAAAAAAAGCTTCAAAAGATTGCCTCCAGAGACATCTGCATTATTACCGAGCGCTTCTCAATGGAGATTGACTGATTCATTTTTCACTGAGTCTGCACGCAACCTTGATATGTTGCTGTCTACTCTGTCAGACAGATTCGACCGATATTATCTCAGGAATTTCACTTTTTACGAACTTTTCAATGCCTTCCTTGAGTGTCATCTGGGACATGGGGCAACCCTTGCAGGCTCCCGTTAGCTGCACTTTTACGATACCATCATCTGTGACATCGATCAGGATAACGTCTCCACCGTCTTTCTGCAGGGCCGGCCTGATCTTGTCAATGGCTGCCTGTACCTTGTCTCTCATTAAGCTGTTCTCCTTTTTTGTTCCGGTCAAAAGGGTTCAAATCTGTGTACCAAAATCGGTTTCAACATATAGCACAGAGAAATCCCCCAGACAACTCTGATCAATCCTTATATATAATACATATTTTTTCAAAATATATATTTTAAGAATGTTTTTTCCTTGACTTTTTATCCGTAATACTACCTATTATCAAGGTCAGTAAAAATACCTATGCGTAATTTGGCTCAGAGAATTCGTTGTTTTTGAAAATTTTGAAATCCGGTCTTGAAAAATAAAGAATATTTAGTTAGCTTTGTCGCGTCGCATTTCCCGATATCATTTTGTTTCTGCTTGTTTTTTTGAGTAAGCATTCATTTTCTCTAAGCCTGTACTATGTGAAAAATGCACCTTAATCAAAATAAAGATATTCAATAATCATAAATAATTGGAACCAAGGAGAAACTTTATGACCGCCAAAATTATCAGTGGGACCGAGATCAGAAAAAAGATTCTCGAAGAGATCGCAGAAGAGGTTAAAGAAATCAAAGAAAAGCATGGCATCGTTCCTGGCCTGGTAACGATCCTGGTTGGAGAAAACCCCGCCTCTATTTCCTATGTAACCCTCAAAATAAAAACTGCCAACAGTCTCGGATTCCATGAAGTGCAGGACAGCCAGTCGCCTGATATATCTGAAGAAGATCTCCTTACCCTAATCGATAAATACAATAACGATGATTCCATCCATGGAATTCTCGTCCAGCTTCCTCTTCCTAAACACATCGATGAAAAAAAGGTTTTAAATGCCATTGATCCTGATAAGGATGTCGATGGTTTTCACCCTGTTAATGTAGGACGCCTGATGATCGGCGGCGATGAAGTCAAATTCCCGCCCTGCACCCCGGCCGGTATCCAGGAGATGATAGTCCGTACTGGTGTTGAAACGAGTGGTGCTGAAGTGGTAGTCGTAGGCCGCTCAAATATTGTTGGCAAACCCATAGCCAACATGATGCTGCAGAAGGGCCCAGGCGCCAATTCAACCGTAACTATAGTTCACACCCGTACCAAAGATCTTGCTGCCCATTGCAAGCGTGCTGATATCCTCATCGTAGCAGCCGGTGTTCCCGGACTTGTAAAACCAGAATGGATCAAGCCCGGTGCCTGTGTTATTGATGTTGGGGTAAACAGGGTAGGCGAGAAGCCCAGTGCAAAAGACCCCAGCAGGATGGTTGCAATACTGCGGGGCGATGTTGATTTTGATGCTGCCAAGGAAATTGCCGGTTCAATTACACCGGTACCCGGCGGTGTTGGTCCCATGACCATTACAATGCTTATGAAAAATACACTGCGGGCAATGAAATTGTCAGCAGGAATAGCATAAAAAAGTTGATCTGACCGGAGAAACAGTTAAAAAGAAATATTCTACTAAAATAGTTGATGCCAGCCTAGCTGGTAATGATTATCATTATTTAGTTTAGGAGTCATAATTTAGTAAATTGGTTAACTAATAATGATAAACAAAATTTTGTGAGGATTACATAATGGCAAGTTCAAGAAACGGATGTGATAGCTGTCCCGAAATTACCTGTATTTCTACTAAAGAGGTTCTTCAGCAGGACATTGCAAAAAATGTAGTGACTGCCTACGATCGAGTCCAGCGGCGTGGCATGTCGGCATGTCTTTTTGGCTCCGGCGGTACCTGCTGTCGTCACTGCAACATGGGGCCCTGCCAGATTATCGATGGTGTCGATGACATGATCGGTATCTGCGGCGCTACTGCTGATACGGTTGCGGCAAGAAATTTTGGCAGAATCTGTGCAGCGGGCACCTCAGCCCATACGGATCATGCCAGGGAAATGGTCAAAGGTTTTATTGCTACTGCCAAGGGTGAAACACCCCATGAGATCAAGGATGTCCGCAAACTCCACATGCTTGCCGAGATTTTTGGTGTTGAAACCGAGGGCAGGGATAAAAATGAAATCGCTATTGAAGTAGGCGAGCTGGCCCTGGCGGATTTCGGCAAACAGACCGATACACCATTAACCATGACCAAACGGGCCCCTGCCAAGCGCCAGGAACTCTGGAAAAGGTTGGATATTGCGCCACGTGGTGTGGACCGCGAGGTCGTTGAAATGATGCACCGCACCCATATGGGTGTGGACCAGGAATACCACAACATCATGCTGCAGGCTTCACGCTGTTCCCTGGCAGACGGCTGGGGATCTTCCATGCTGTCCACCGAACTCACCGATATAATGTTCGGCACCCCTGTACCGCGCCGGGCCATTGTTGACCTTGGTTGCTTGAAAATTGACCAGGTCAACATCACAGTTCATGGTCATGAACCACTGCTTGCAGAGGCCCTCTGTCTTGCGGCCCAGGAAGAAGACATGCTGGGATTGGCAAAGAAGGCCGGGGCCAAGGGCATCAACCTGGCCGGCGTCTGCTGTACAGGAAATGAAATCCTCATGCGGCGTGGTATCCCTGTGGCAGCCGGGTTTATCCAGCAGGAGATGGCCCTGGCTACAGGCGCAGTTGAAGCCATGGTCGTTGATGTCCAATGTGTCATGCAGTCAGTTTCCGAAGTGGCCAAAAACTTTCACACCGACATTATCACCACCAACTACCGGGCTAAAATGCCTGATTCAGTGCATATTCAGTTTGAAGAAGCAACCCCCCTTGAGTCCGCTAAGGAAATTCTCAGAAAAGCAATCAGCAATTACAAGAAACGCGGTGACTGTTTTATTCCGGAAGAAAGAAAGCTGGATGTTGTGGTCGGCTTCAGCCATGAGACCATTAACACAATGCTGGGAGGCACCTTCCGCTCCAGTTACCGTCCCCTGAACGATAATATCATTAACGGCCGCATTCGCGGGGTCGGTGCCATTGTCGGTTGCGACAACTATAAGCTGACCGACGAAGCCCATGAGATTATTGCCCGCCACCTGATTAAAAATGATGTCCTGGTCCTGGCCACCGGATGTGCAGCCACTGCCCTGGGCAGAGCTGGACTGGTAAATCCGGAAGCCATAAAACATGCCGGCCCTGGCTTACGGGAAGTATGTGAGACTGTTGGTATGCCGCCGGTTCTGCATATGGGTTCCTGTGTAGATAACAGCCGTATACTTATCGCAGCCACTGAAATGGTCCGCGAAGGTGGCCTGGGTGATGACATCTCTGATCTTCCGGCAATCGGTACAGCGCCACTGTGGATGAGTGAAAAGGCCGTTGCCATTGGCCAGTACTTTGTGGCAAGTGGTGCCCAGGTTGTCTTCCAGAATCTGCCAACCACCGGTGCCAAGGCCTTTAATAACTACCTGCTTGAAGGCATGATGGATACCTATGGCGCAGTCTGGAATGTGGCCTCCGAGCCCCTGGAGATCGCCAAGCTCATGATTGAGCGGATTGATTCAAAACGTAAGGCACTCGGTATTGACAAGCAGCGTGAAAGGGTACTCTTTGATATGGAAATGCGCCGTGATCTTGGCGGTGACAAAGCAATCGGTGATGCGGGCTGCACCGGTGCTTCCCATCATGATAGCTAAATAGACTGATTAGAAAACTGGTTATTATCAGCTGAATTTCTTTAAAGAAAAGGAAAATTACCGATGAAATCGGCCAGTAATTTAGAACGTGTATTAACTGCAGGCGAATTCGCAGTGACCGGAGAACTGGGACCTCCTAAAAGTGGAAACCCCGAGGTTGTAAGAAAAAAAGCCCGCTTGGTGAAAGATTGTTGTGATGCGGTCAATATTACAGACTGCCAGACAGCTGTAGTCCGCATGTCAAGCATTGCGGCGGGCTTGATAACCCAATCCGAAGGTGTTGAACCGGTGATCCAGATGACCTGCCGGGACCGCAACCGGATCAGTATGCAGAGTGACATCCTTGGGGCCAACGCTCTGGGACTCAAGAATCTGCTCTGCCTGACCGGTGATCACCAGAAATTCGGCAACCATCCCGGCGCCAAAGGGGTCTTTGACATGGACTCCATACAACTGCTCAGCATGATGCGGGACATGCGGGATGGCAAAAAGTTCCAGTGCGGAGAACAAATCAAAGAGCATGAACCAAAAATGTTTTTTGGCTGTGCGGCCAACCCTTTTGCCGAACCATTTGATTACCGAGCCCCGCGTTTGGGTAAAAAGGTGAACGCTGGCGCTGATTTCGTCCAGACGCAGCTCATTTATAATGTAGAAAGATTTAGGAAATTCATGGAAATGTGCGACGACCTGGGCATTTCCGAGAAGACCTACATTCTTGCCGGTATCACCCCGCCACGTTCCCTTGGTATGGCCCGGTATATGAAAAAATTTGTGCCCGGGCTGGAGGTAACCGACGATATTATCCAGCGTATGAAGGATGCCAAGGACAAGGAAGACGAAGGCATCAACATAGCTGTTGATATTATTAATGAAGTACGGGAAATCAAGGGCGTGGCCGGTGTTCATATCATGGCAATTGAGTGGGAAAGTGCTCTGCAGGAAATTACCAGCCGTGCAAATCTCCTGCCGAGACCGGTGATTGCCGGAGAACCATCTGAAGCTGTGATCTCATTCCAGGCTGAAGCTGCTGCTCCAGGAGAAAAACCAGGTGATATAATTGCTGCAGCAAAAGCTGAAGCAGAACAGATTATAATTAATGCCAAACAAGAGGCGGCCTCACTGCAGACTCCTGCCGCTGAGCCTGTACAGGTATCAACCGAAACAGAAGTGCCGGCTGTTACTGCCGAGGATTTGGGAGAAGACGAAATGAATGAAAAAGAACGTCAGATGGCGTTGGAATCAGTACGAGGAGGTCTGGAGGCCCTGAAGAAAGCATTTGGCCTTTCAGATGAGCAATTTGAGGCTTTAGAAAAATTCTCCGGTGCAGAATCAATTCTGAAACGCGATCCAGGAGTAAAGGCAGCTACACCATCTGCAGCACCTGCTGCACCACCTCCTCCTGCTGCTCCACCAGCACCGGCTGCTCCTGCGCCACCAGCTGAAGCGACAACGAAGGTTGAGGACGATAAGGCAGTGGAGGCAGCGAAAGCCGAAGAAGCAAAAGCCGCTGAAGCCAAAAAGGCGGAAGAGGCAAAAGCTGCTGAAGCCAAAAAGGCGGAAGAGGCAAAAGCTGCTGAAGCTAAAAAAGCCGAAGAGGCAAAAGCTGCTGAAGCTAAAAAAGCCGAAGAGGCAAAAGCCGCTGAAGCCAAAAAGGCGGAAGAGGCTAAAGCTGTCGAAGCCAAGAAGGCTGAAGAAACAAAGGCTTCTGAAGAAGCTAAAAAAGCTGAAAAACCAAAAGCTGCTGCAGCTCCTGCAGGGGTTGGAGCTGCTGAACTGGCTGCAGAGGAAACCGCATTGTCTGACAGGGCCTCTAAACTTCCTGAAGATCATTATAAAATTGCTTACAGCGGCACTATCCGGGAAATTACCCTGGGCAACGCGGACAAAACAGAGACGGTTGGTGGTGCCACGAGTTTGCCATTCCAGCTCTTTGAAGGCGATATGCCCAGAAAACCATTAATCGCTATGGATGTTCTGGATGTGGCACCTGAAGAATGGCCTGACTCATTGGCCCGTCACTTTGAAGGAGTTCTTGACAATCCTGTGGCCTGGGCCCAGAAATGTGTTAACGATTATGGCGCGGGCGCCATCTGTCTATCAATGGTAAGCACGGATCCTAACGGTATGAACCGCCCATCTGCTGAGGCGGCCAAAGTTGCTGCTGACGTAATCAATAGCATTGATGTCCCTATAATCATCTGGGGCTGTGATAATGCAGAAAAAGATACAGAAACCCTGCGTGATATTACCGCCATGATAGGTGACAAGAAAGTATGCCTGGCCCCATTGACCGACGCAAACTACCGTTCCATCGGGGCTACGGCTATGGCGTTCCAGCATCCAGTTGTCGCTGCCTCACCGATAGATGTCAACCTGGCTAAGCAGCTCAATATCCTGATGGAGAACCTGGGCATGCATCTCGATACTGTCCTGATCGATCCATCCATCGGAGCACTTGGCTATGGTATTGAATATTCCTATTCGGTTATGGAAAGGATCAGGCTGGCTGCTCTGACCCAGCAGGATGATAAGCTGCAGGTGCCATTCATCTGCAACCTCGGCCGTGAAGTCTGGAAGGCCAAGGAAGCTAAACTGCCTTCAGACGATTTGATCGGCGACCAGGAAAACAGGGGCGTTCTGATGGAAGCTGTCACCGCATCAATGATGTTGATGGCCGGTGGTGAAGTCATGATCATGAGGCATCCTAAGTCAATCGCACTTATCAAGTCACTGATAAATGGCTTGACAGGGTGATAAACAATAAATTGGTAAATGAGTTTATGGATGTTGAACTGAAAAACTGATTTCATTCAACATTCAACATTCAACAATGATTTATTTATAGAGGGAGTTTGCAATGTCGAAAATCATCTGTTCAGCTGCCATCAGAGGAGCCCACAAAATTGTGGACATGGCCGAAGAATCGTATGAGGAAGCATTAAAGAAGTATGGTGCCGACCAAGAGGTTTCTTTTCCCAATACCGCCTATTTTCTGCCTATCATATACAGTATGCTCGCCTACAAGGTTGAAAAGCTTGGTGATATGAAGGATATTTTTCAGGAATGCAGGCGGCTTCTACCGCCCCTTGTCACAGACAATTTGTGGCTGCCATACCTGGCACCTGCCCTGGATTCCGGCATGGCAACCTTTTTTGCCGAGGAAATGTACGAAGCCATCCGTTATCTCAATGAACCAAACTTTTATACCAAAACCGAAGACCCCACACCGGATAATATCTGGCTTGGGGCAGCGGATGACCTGATCTTCCGTAAACGTGGTGTAGAATTTGTTGATGGTACTGCTCCGGGTTTTGCTGCGATTATGGGTGCTCCTCCTGATAAAGAAGTGGCGAGTAAAATTGCCCTCGAACTGCAGGAAAAAAATCTTTACATCTTCATGCATGATCATTCCAATGGTATCCGCATGGCTGAGCAGTTGGTTGATAATGGTGTACAGATCGGTTGGAACACCAGACTTGTTCCTTTTGGACAAAGCTATACCACGGCTGTTTTTGCCATCGGTTTTGCCTGCCGTGTTGCCATGGCCTTTGGTGGTGTTAAACCGGGAGACTACAAAGGTAATCTCATATATAATAAAGACAGAACATTTGCCTTTGTCATGGCCTTTGGTCCGGTCAGCGACGAATGGTACGCCAATGCCGCCGGTGCTATCAACTGGGGTTTCCCAACCATATCTGATTATGATATTCCGGAAGTGCTGCCAACAGGTATCTGCACCTACGAGCATGTCGTAAGCAATGTTCCCCATGATGAAATTGTCCAGAAAGCCATCGAGGTTCGCGGCTTGAAGGTATCGATAACCAAAATCGATATTCCGCTTTCCTTTGGGCCGGCCTTTGAGGGCGAGCGTATCAGGAAAGACGACCTCTTCATGGAAATGGGCGGCGGCCGGACCACCGGTGTTGAAGTCCTGGTCTCCAAGGAAATGGATGAAGTTGAAGACGGCCTGGTGACAATTGACGGTCCTGATATGTCAGATATCAAAGAGGGCCAGAACCTGCCAATTTCTATCCTCGTTGAAGTGGCCGGCCGTGAGATGCAGTCTGACTTCGAACCCATCCTCGAGCGCCAGTTCCATCACCTGATCAACTATGTCCAGGGCATCATGCATATCGGCCAGCGTAACATCATGTGGATCCGAATAGGTAAGGCCGCGATTGAAAAAGGCTTCTCACTTAAAGATATAGGCAAGGTGCTGCATGGTAAACTCCACCAGGAGTTTGGTGCTATCCTTGATAAGGTCCAGGTGAAAATTTCCACAAAACAGGAGGAAGTTGACAAGGTCGTTGAACTTGCCAAGGGAGTCTACACAGAACGAGACTTACGTCTTGGCAATATGACGGATGAAACTGAAGAAGTCTTTTATTCCTGTACCCTATGCCAATCATTTGCCCCGAGCCATGTCTGTGTAATCACTCCTGAGCGGGTCGGTATGTGCGGTGCGTATAACTGGCTTGACGGTAAGGCATCGTTTCAGATAAATCCCACCGGTCCGAACCAGCCTATTGATAAAGGTGACTGTACCGATCCAACAAACGGTTATTTTACCGGCATCAATGAATTTGTTAATCAGGCATCCCGCGGTGCGGTTCCCGAAGTCAGCTGCTACTCGCTGATGAACAACCCAATGACCGCCTGCGGCTGCTTTGAGGCAATTGCAGCCATGCTGCCCCAGTGTAACGGCATCATGGTTGTCAACCGTGACTATATGGGGATGACGCCAAGTGGCATGAAGTTCACCACCTTGGCCGGAATGGCCGGCGGCGGCATGCAGACCCCTGGCTTTATGGGCGTCAGTAAACACTTCATGACAAGTAAAAAACTCTTCCTGGCAGAAGGGGGCCTGAAAAGGCTTGTCTGGATCCCTAAAATTCTCAAAGAGGAAATCAAGGATAAATTGATGGAACGGTGCAAAGAGGAAGGCATGCCGGAACTCTTTGATATGATCGCCACCGAAGAACAGGGTGAGACAGAGGAAGAAATCTTGAAATTCCTCAAGAAAGTCGGCCATCCGGCTCTTGAAATGGAAGCAGCAATGTAATCATTACATAAAAATACATTCTGATTGATGATATAAAACCTTGACTGTTGACAAAAAACTGCAGTCACCTGTCGACAATAAAATGGAGGAGAAGAGATGGCATTAACTGGTATACAGATTCTCAAAATGCTGCCCAAGACCAACTGCGGTGAGTGCGGTATACCGACCTGCCTGGCATTTGGTATGAAAGTGGCGGCAGGGCAGATAGAAATCGGCGAATGTCCTTATGTAAGTGATGAGGTCAAGGAGACCATCGGTGAAGCTTCAGCACCGCCTATTCGTACAATTACACTTGGCAGCGGTGAGACGGCTTTCAAGGCTGGTGGGGAAACCTGCCTGTTCAGACATGAGAAACGATTCGAGAATCCTACCGGTCTGGGTGTTATGCTGACAACCGATATGGCGGATGGAGACGTGGACGGCAGGATTGATCGTTTTAATTCCATACGCATTGAAAGGGTCGGCGTCCTTATGAAGGCAGATCTTCTTGCAGTCAAGGACTCAAAAGGCGACGAAGGTGCATTCACTTCTCTGGTCCAGAAAGTACTTGATAAGGCCCCGGATGCCAACCTTGTCCTTATCAGTGATAATGCCGATACCCTTGCAGCAGCTGCTAAACTCTGCGGTGACAGAAAACCGCTTCTCCTCGGAGCCGACAGCAATAATCGCGAAACCATGTCCAACCTGGCCAAGGAACTGGGATGTCCCCTTGGCGTAAGAGGCACCAATCTTGACAATACTGTTGAGATCGCTGACCAGCTTCTGAATGACGGCTTGAAAGACCTTGTCATTGATACAGGCGCCCGTACCATGAAGGCGGCATTTGAGGATAATATTGTAGCACGGAGAGCTGCGGTCAAAAAGAAATTCAAACCGCTTGGTTTCCCGACTATCACCTTTCCATGTGAAATGACAGACGATCCTCTCATGGAGGCCATGATCGCTTCTGTACTGATAGCTAAATATGCCGGTATCGTTATTCTTTCAGACCTGCAGGGCGACACGCTTTTCCCGCTGCTGCTTGAACGTTTGAATATCTTCACAGATCCGCAGCGGCCCATGGTCGTCAAGGAGGACATCTATCCCGTCAATGGTCCGGGTGAGGATTCACCTGTTCTAATTACCTGCAACTTCTCACTGACCTACTTTATTGTTTCAGGGGAAATTGAAGGCAGCAAGGTTCCGTCCTGGCTGCTCATCAAGGACACGGAAGGCCTTTCCGTTCTGACTGCTTGGGCGGCAGGTAAATTTGGCGCAGATCTCATCGCCCAGTTTATCAACAAGTCAGGAATTGCTGACAAGGTGAAGCACCGCGAACTGATTATTCCGGGGTATCTCGCTACCATCAAGGGTGAGTTGGAAGAAGAACTTCCTGACTGGACCATTACCATAGGTCCCCGTGAGGCGGGCCACATGCCGGCATTCCTCAAGGAATGGAAGGCTGCCGCTTAACTCGGATTCGTTTTAAAAAATGCAAGATCGGCTTAAGGGCCGATCTCAATCCATAGAACCAGTTAGAGTAATTGGAGAAAGTTATGGCTAAAGCAAAGAAGAGCAGAGAAGGGGCAGTTATGGTCCTGGGCGGCGGTATTGCCGGAGTCCAGGCAGCTCTTGACCTGACCGATTTGGGGTACTATGTCTATCTGGTTGAAAAATCACCTGCCATCGGCGGCGTGATGGCCCAACTGGACAAGACCTTCCCGACCAACGACTGTTCGCTCTGAATCCTGGCGCCCAAGTTGGTTGAGGCCGGTCGGTCTCCAAATATAGAGATTCTCACAAATGCTGATTTGTTATCCCTTAAGGGACAACCCGGTAATTTCAAAGCGGATATAGTACAACGTCCCCGGTACATCAATGCAGATGACTGTACCGCCTGCGGTCTTTGCACCACTTACTGTCCGCGTCACCAGGTGGATGATTACAACGAAGGTTTGAATATAACCCGCCCCATCCACATTGATTATCCACAGGCAGTGCCGGCAACGTACTATATTGATCCGCGCAGCTGTTTGCATCTTACCCATGAAACCTGCCAGATCTGTGTGCCTGTCTGCCAGAGCAAGGCCATTGATTTCAGCCAGAAACCTGAAGAAAGAACCCTGGAAATTGGTGCTGTCATCATGTCACCCGGTTTTGGCCGTATACCGGAAGACACCCTTGCCAAGTACAGCTTTGGAAAGCACCCGGACGTAGTAACCAGCATTGAATTTGAAAGGCTCTTGAACCCGTCCGGTCCTTTTACCGGTGAGGTTCGCTGTCTTTCCGACAACCGTCATCCCCATAAGATTGCTTTTATCCAGTGTGTCGGCTCAAGGGATATCGGCTGTGATAACGGTTACTGTTCCTCGGTCTGCTGTATGTACGCAATCAAGGAAGCCGTGGTTGCCAAGGAACATGATCCGGACGCGGAAATAACCATCTATTATATGGACATTCGGACACAGGGCAAGGAATTTGATGCCGCCCAGAAACGCGCCGAGGACAAAGGCATTAAATTCGTGCGGGCCAAAGTGGCTGATGTCATGCCCTGGGGTGATCACCTGCGGCTTACCTATTCCACCCTTGACGGCACGCACAGCTTTAAAGCCTATGACATGGTTGTTCTCTCCGTTGGCCTCGAGTCACCTCCGGATGCCCAGAAACTGGCAGACATGGCCGGGTTTAAGCTGAATAAATACGATTTCTGCAACACCGATACCTTTGCACCTCTGGCTACCAGCAAAGAAGGTATCTATGTTGCCGGCGCCTTTAACGGCCCCATGGATATACCGGAATCTGTCACGCAGTCAAGCGGTGCTGCCGGAATAGCTTCAGGCCTTATCAAAAAACAGCGGGGCAGGGGGATTATACACAAGAGCTATCCTGATGAAAAAGAAATGGGCGATGAAGTTCGGATCGGGGTTTTTGTGTGCCATTGCGGTATCAACATCGGCTCTGTTGTTGATGTGCCTGATGTAAGTAACTATGCCGGTGATATGGAAGGAGTGGTGTACTATACGGAAAGTCTTTACAGCTGTTCCCAGGATGCCCAGGAGGTTCTCAAGGAAAAAATCAAAGAACATGACCTGAACCGGGTTGTAATTGCTGCCTGTTCACCCCGGACCCATGAGCCGTTGTTCCAGGAAACATTAAAAGATGCGGGCTTGAACCGCTCGCTTTTTGAAATGGTCAATATCAGAGATCAGTGTTCCTGGGTCCATGCCAATGAGCCTGGTGCTGCGACCGATAAGTCAAAGGATCTTGTCCGCATGGCTGTGGCCAAAGCAAGACACATTCAGCCCCTGCCGGAACAGACCGTACCGGTTAATAAAATCGGTCTGGTCATAGGCGGCGGTATCGGCGGCATGACCGCAGCTTTAAATCTGGCAGACCAGGGATTCAGCTGCTCCCTGATCGAGAAGCAGGACACCCTTGGCGGGAATTTCAAGAAACTTTCCCATACTCAAAAACTTATTGACCAGGTTAAAAAGAATAAGCTGGTGAGTGTTTATACAAATGCTGAGCTCCAGCAGACTTCAGGTTTTGTGGGCAATTTCTCCTCAATTATCACCACTGGCAAAGGTGCCAAGGCCAAGGAAGTCACCCTGGACCACGGTATCATCATCATTGCCACCGGCGCCCGTGAGCACAGGCCTGAAACGGCTCTGGGCAATTCAATCAAGTATTCCAAGAAGATCGTTACCCAGAGCGAATTGGCAGAACAGCTGGAAGGAAAAGGTAAAAAACGCGCTCCTGATTCAATCGTCATGGTCCAGTGTGCCGGTTCCCGCGGGGATGATCTGAATTACTGTTCCAAGACATGCTGTATCACAGCAGTGCAGAATGCCCTCAGGGTAAAGGAAATCAATCCTGACTCCCAGGTAATCATGCTCTACAGGGATATCCGTACTTACGGTTATGCTGAGGATCTTTACCAGGATGCACGTCAGAAGGGCGTTCTCTTTATTCCCTATGAAATGGATAACAAACCCGCTATTGCTGAAAAAGGCGGCAAGCTTTCGGTTTCCTTCTTTGATCCCATACTGCAGGATGATGTCAGTATGAATCCGCAGATGGTGGCCCTGAGTGTCGGCATGGTGCCTGAAGAAACTGATACCTTGAGCAAACTCTTGAAAGTGCCTGTAACTGCTGACAAATTCTTCCTGGAAGCGCACGTCAAACTGCGGCCTGTTGAACTTCCGGTGGACGGGGTTTATGTTTGCGGCCTGGCCCATTCACCGAAACCTATTAACGAGATCATTGCACAGGCCCAGGCAGCCTCGGCCAAGGCAGCCATGCCGCTGGTCAAGGGTTATGTAACGGTTGACCCGATTGTTTCAAATATTGATAAAGAAATCTGTATCGGCTGTAAGCTCTGTACCAGCCTTTGTCCTTACCAGGCCATCCAGATGGTCAAGGATGAAAACAACAGGCCCAAGGCTGAAACCATTGTAGCATCATGCAAGGCCTGCGGTATCTGCGCATCGCACTGTCCTACCTTTGCAATCTCCATGGGCGGTTTTACCAATGAACAGCTTAACTCGCAGATCGAAGCATTTGGTAAGGAAATTTTGGTAAAGGAAACTGAGGCAGCGTAAACCTGGTGCCCTAAGGCAGTTTAAGCGCATCATTTACAACAATGATTAAAGGATAGAAAATGAGCAAGGAAGAGTACAACCCGAAAGTCCTGGGATTTCTGTGCAACTGGTGCTGTTATGCCGCCGCTGATGCGGCGGGTGTCTCACGCTACCAGTATCCACCCAACCTGCGTACAATCAGGGTGATGTGCACTGGTCGGGTCGATCCCTCCTTTGTCCTGCGGGGCTTTGTTGAAGGGGCCGACGGTATCTTTACCGGTGGCTGACAACTCGGCGAATGTCATTACCAGGTAGGTAATTACGACGCAATGGGAATGAATGCCTTGATATTCAATGTATTAAAGGAACTCGGCATAAATCCTGATAGGTTTTCCCTGCAGTGGGCTTCTGCTGCGGAAGCTCCGCGCTTTGTCAAACTTATCACTGAATTTACAGACAAGATAAAAAAACTTGGACCTTTGGGTGAATCTGAAGGCATTGGACCGGATGAGCTTCAGGCCAAGCTGAAAAAGGGTTTGGCTGCAGTCAGTTCCAGAAAGGTAAGAATGGTCTATGGCAATACGACAAAGACAATTCGCAAGGAAGGTATCTTTACCCCGGAATATATAAGCAGTGTTATCGAGGAAAAGCTAAAGAAGGCAATCGTTGGGGCACTCTCCGCCGAGGTGGAAGAAGGCAAGCCAGCAGCTCCAGAAAAGAAAAGAGCCCCGGCCAAACAGGACGCTGAAACCAAAGAGGCTCAAAAAGCTCCTGCCAAAGCAAAACCAGCCGCAAAGAAACCGGCGGAAAAAGCAAGCAAAAAAGCAAAACCTGCTGCCAAGAAAAAAACGCCAGCGCCATTAAAAGCTTCTGCAGCAAAGAAAAAAGTTGTTGCAAATAAAACCCCTGCCAAGAAAAAAACCGCAGCAAAGAAAAAGAACTAGTTTAGTAAAAGCTGGAAATTTACGAAAAACCCCGCTTTCCCTCCAGGGAAACTGCGGGGTTTTTCTTTTCTGTTTACAGAGAGACCCTTCCTTAATATTATCATCGCTACATGGTTTCAGTCCATCCTGTACTTTCTCAAAGAATTACCACACAGCGCAACAGTATCATCCACTGATACAAACTGGATAAGGAGGATTTATGAAAAGAAAAAGGTGTATATCGATTATTGTTGCAGGGGCACTGTTTTTCCCCGCATATGCTTTTGCTACCAACGGCTATCAGCTCATCGGCATCGGCTCCTACCAAAAAAGTCTGGCTGGGGCAATAACAGCCCTTCCCGGTAGCAATATGACCGCTGTTACCAACCCGGCAGGCATGATGCGCATTGGCCACAGGGCAGACTTTTCCATGGAGGCTTTCATGCCTGAGCGTTCCAATGATTTTACCGCCATTGGTGGCGGAAGAGCTGAAAGCAGCTCGGAAATCTATGGTATCCCAGCCATAGGTTGGAATGGACCCGTAGGCAGTCGTGACGATATGGTATTTGGCGGCGGCATGTACGGCACCTCCGGTATGGGGGTAGATTATAGTTCAACACTTATGCAACCTTCAGTATATTGGGATGGTTACAGCAGTATCGCCTTTTGGCAGATGGCCCCGAGTCTTGCCTGGCAGGCTGCTGAAAAACTGAGCCTTGGCGCATCCATAAATATTGATTTTCAGCAGGTTGCTTTCCAGCAGCGCATGCTGGCTGACACTAACGGAGACGGCCAGGGAGACATGGTGGTTAATAACTTTGACCTCAGCAGGGGGGCTTCTGCATTCGGCTTCGGGCTCAGTCTCGGCATCCTTTATGATGTTAATGAAATGGTTACTATCGGGGCAGCATACAAAAGCAAACAGTTTTTTACCGACCTTGAATACCAACTGGCTTATGGCGATATTGATATGTCAGCTTTTGGAGGCGGGCCTCTGCCTGCCGGCACCTATAAACTGGACCTGGATTTTCCGCAGCAGGCAGCCGTTGGCATTGCTGTGCATGCGACAGAAAATTTTACCGTTGCAGCTGACGTAAAATGGATAAACTGGTCAGACACTATGGATACATTGGCGGTTAGCGGTCCGGGAGGAAATACTGCTATGGATCCGGGTTGGGATGACCAGGTTGTTTTTGCCATAGGGCTTGCCTATAAGGTAAATGACCGGTTTAACCTGAGGGCCGGATTCAACTATGGTGAATCTCCCATTGATACGGCAAATGCGGCCAGCAACATGCTCCTGCCGGCAGTGGTTGAAACCCATTATACAGTTGGTGCTGATTATTCACTTGATGATCACTGGGACATCGGTTTTCATTATATGTATGTTCCGGAAAACACTGTCACCGCAGGCCCTGCAACAAGTGCACCCGGCGTAAGAATTTCTCTGTCTGAGCAGTCGTTCGGCATGAACTTGGGCTACAGATTTTAAAATTTTATTCGTTAAAACCAACCTGTGAAGTTTAAATCATATATAGTAAAGCTGCCGCAATGGGTGAAAAATATCCTGCCAGGCTCTGAAATAATCTACCCCTCAGCTGAAGAGCGCATGGAGTTGGCAATTACACTTGCGGTTGGTAATATTAGAAATAATGGCGGTCCTTTCGGAGCGGCTATTTTTGAACAGTATAGCGGCCGGCTTGTCGCACCAGGCATAAACCTGGTCCTGCAGTCAAACTGTTCGGTTGTCCATGCCGAGATAGTTGCCATCATACTTGCCCAGCAGAAGGTGGCGAACTTTGATCTCGGCGCTGAAGGACTGCCAGACTATGAGCTTGTCACTACAACAGAACCCTGCGCCATGTGCCTGGGTGCCATTCCCTGGTCAGGAATTAACAGCCTTGTCTGCGGTGCCAGGGATGAAGACGCAAGAAGTCTTGGTTTTGATGAGGGAGACAAGCCGGATGATTGGCCCCAAAAACTGCAATCCCGCACCATTTCCGTAACACGCGATATACTCAGGTATAAGGCGAAAGCTGTTTTACAGCAATATGTTGATGCAGGTGGAATAATTTATAATGGCCGCTCCCGCTAACAAGTTGACAGGCTGCCCCCGGGGAGGGAAACAAATGACGAACAATGCCGATACCCATCGCAAGACCATCGGTTATATCCTTTGGCTCTTCGGTTTTACAGGCTCGCATCGCTTCTACTATGGAAAACCCTTGATAGGCACCATCTACTTTTTTACCTTCGGTCTTCTGGGAATCGGCTGGCTCATTGATCTTTTCCTGATCCCTTCCATGGACCGACAGGCAGACCTCAGGTTCAGCGCCGGCCCCGTTGATTATTCTGTTGCCTGGCTGCTGCTGACCTTTCTTGGCATATTTGGTATACACAGAATGTATATGCACAAATGGTTCACAGGTATCATATATCTTCTAACTGGAGGCCTGCTGGGATTCGGGTACCTCTATGATTTTTGGACTTTGAACGACCAGATAACCATATTGAACCGTTCAAGTTGAATACTATTAAGGAGCTGCGGATTAAGCGGGTAATCTATCAGCATGGGTATGGTGCAGTAAGCACTCCTGCAAAGAACTGGCTGTCTGGAGGCCTCTTATGAAAAAAGCGGGCATAGTTGTTTTACTTAGCGTTGTTTTCCTTTTCACTGCATTGCAGCAGAACGAAGCAAAAAGTAGAGACTTTTACAGGACCTTTGAGATCATTGCTATTGGCGAAAACAGCCTGACCCTGCGGGACAGTGACAACAATGTCATTGAGGTCGCCAAAGATCCCGGGGATTACAAGGTGGGGTACAAGGTCAGATATGACAGTGTGCGCAACAGGCTGCGGGATTACCGTTGGCAGGATTACAAAGTTATTGCAGTTAACGGGAATTCAATAACACTGCAGCATGAAACAGGAGATACGCTTACTGTAAAGGGAAATTATGCTGGCAAATACAACATTGGCGACCTGGTGCGCTATGATTCCGTTGACAGCAAACTGCAATTGGCAGACAACTCGGGGCAGTGGCAGCAGTATACGGTAATTGCGGAATCGCCGGATTCAATTACCCTTGAGGACAATAATGGCCAACAGGTGATCCTGCACATGGATAATAATATATACCTGGAGCCCCGGGGTCTTTATATCGGCAAGTACAAGGTAGGCGACCTCGTCCGTTACAATGCTTCCACCAATAAATTGAAAAAGGGCGTAATCCGCACGTATGACTGGCAGGAATACGAGGTTAAGGAAGTAACAGGAGATAAACTCATTCTGATTGATAAAAGCAAGGAGGAACTGCTCCTGGACAATACCTATGGTATCCGGTTAAACGCAGGCGACCAGGTTAAATATGACCGCCTGAACAACCTGCTCAAGAAACTGCGATGAACAATAACTCAAATTTACTATGATAAAAACACATTCAGAAATGCTTATTAATAAATGATCCTAACAATCTCCGGCATAATACTTATGTTCTTCGGGTTGGTGGTCAGCATCGTTTTCTGGGTGCCCGGCATAATCAATAGAAACAGGATACGGTCAATTATGGGTAGGCGCTACCCGCTAGTTTACGTGGTATATATTGCCAACGGCCCGATGCTTATTCTCTTCGGTCTCCTGCTTATTATCTGGCCAAAAGTTTAATGGCTTGAAATTTTCGTGTATTCTGGAGTGAAAATTCATACCGTCATACAATTTGGATTGCGGTTAAACCTATCATTATTGGGATAGTAGTTTTTTGCCTGTTTGTGTGGTTAGCTTACCAATTATAAAGTATTCGCTGCGAATCATCTCGCCTGCAAATTAAAAGCCGCAACCCCGGGGAACGGGTTTGCGGCTTTCTATTTAAGGCTGACCGGTTGGTTATTGGCAGGGGGTTATGATAAAAGCTTGGGGTCGTTGGCCACCTTACGTACAAGTTCTCTGTAATCCTGAGCGCCATTGCAGCCAGGGGCGTATTCATAGATGGTCTTCCCGTAGGCAGGCGCTTCGGACAACCTTACGTTATAACGAATAGGAACACAGAGCCTTTCACCGTAGATCTTGCCAATCTTATTCAAAATCCTTGATGTTTTCTTGACCCGCTTATCTTCGAAAGTCGGCAGTATATATTTCAAATCGAGTTCAGGCCGATATTTCTGAATGGAGGATATGGACCGGAGGAATTCGCTGAGACCCTGTAAAGACATTATTTCAAGGGCGACAGGTATCATCAGCTCATGGACATAAAAGAGGACGTTTACAGTGAGAGGGTCCCACCCCGGAGAAGTATCGACAATAACGAAATCGAAGATTTTATCAACGGGTTCCAGTGCTTCACTGACAGTCATCTCGCCCCCATAATCCTTGCGGTCTATCATGCGTTTGACTCCTGCAAGGGCCTTGCCGCCGGCAAGCAGCCACAGGTTGCTTCGGGCCTTGGTCAAACACTCTTTGAGGGAAAGCTCTCCTGTTACGAGTTCGGTAAGCCCGGCTTTGGGCTTCACCCCCAGCATAAAACTGTCCTGCCCCTGGGTATCTGTATCCACGAGCAACACTTTGTATCCTGCAAGTGCCAGGCCGGCCGACAGGTTAATGGCAGTAGTGGACTTGCCGACACCTCCCTTACTCAGGGAAACGCCAATTTTCCGGGTAACGGTTTCACCTTTCTTGACGGGCTTCTGCTTCTTTTCTTCGACCGGTCTTTTTATATTAAGCGCAAAGGACTGGCCACAGCTTGTACAGCGAGCCTTTGTCGCATTGGGAGGAATCTTTTTTTCGTCAATTGTATGCTTTTTTTTGCAATGAGGACAAATGACAAGCATTCTACAGCCTCCAAATATTTGAGTTGTTATAGAACGATAGATAATGGGTTTTATTCTTTTGGGTTGTTGGGATCTTTTTTTTGGCAAAAGTGACATTTTTGGTCTTTGCCAGTTGACCGTTTATTCTAATACGGGCGTTGCCTGCAAGCATACCTGCAAGCAATCTATTTACTGCATTAAGCTCTTTTATGCCAATAATACCTCCAGAGGGCTTGCCCAAAAGCAATTCGGAGAAAATGTCTCTTTTTTTTCTTTTTGATAGATTGAAAAAATCAGGCTTCATTTTGCACCAGTATCAATTAAATATCGCATAATTATATGCAATTATAGTACCAGTTACTCTTCTTTAAAGATATTTTCTCGGCACAATTCCAGAAATTCCATCACTTTTGCCTTGGTCTTATTATCCATGTTCAAAAATTCCATGCCGCAGAGGAATTCTTTTGGACCCAATGGAGTGATATGCACGACTTTTCCCAGGAGTGATTGCACCATATCTTTAATTGTCAGTTCAAGTGGCAATTCGTCACCCACAGACACAAGAATATCCTCGGAACTTAAACGTATTCCTATGCCGCCGTCGTTGAGGCCGATTACTTCGTATGGAATATTATTAATCTTAACGGAGACGGCATCACTTCCCTTGACGCTAATTCTGAAATAATTCCGCTTAATTTCATGCAAATCCATAATTTTCTCCTGAGTTGATTTGGGCTTGCAAACAGGCTGCAGAGAAAGAAACATAATCATAAACAATATTACACTCTGATAACCTTATCATAAACTGTTTTCTGGGGTCTATGAAAACCATTACCATTTAAAGCGAATCTTTCATATTTTGCAATCAACAATCAAGAAATGATTTTTCCCGCCAGTTGGCCACAGGCTGCTGAAATCTCAGATCCTCTGCTGGCACGGATCAGTACAGTGTATCCTTCATTCCAGAGAGTTTGTTGGAAATATTCAATCGTTTCATCTGAAGGACGCCGGTAGGAAAGGCTTTCGGATTCATTATAGGGCAGTAAATTTATTTTGCAGGGTATGCCCTTAAGTTGCTGTGCCAGCCTTCGGGCATCTGCTTCTGAATCATTAACACCCTTGATAAGTATGTATTCGAACATGATCCGTTTGCGTTTCGGCATGGGGAAGTTTCTGCAGGCCTCAAGCAGTTCAGCAACCGGGTATTTATTATTAATGGGCATTAATTTTGACCGGATTGAATCATCAACAGAATGCAGGGATACCGCCAGGTTTACCTTGGTTTTCTGCCCCAGTTCTATAATTTTCGGCACCAGTCCGCAGGTTGATACCGTGATCCTGCGTTCAGAAAAATCAAGGCCCCGCTGCTCTACCAGAATATCGAGGGCGACTAAAAGGTTATCAAAATTTGCCAGTGGCTCACCCATTCCCATAAAGACAATATTATTCAGTCCTGCAGTGGCTTCGTTCCTATCAAGAAGCCAGTCCCTGACCCTTACAACCTGGCCGACTATTTCACCAGGCGTCAGGTTGCGTTTGAAACCAATGGAACCGGTCAGGCAGAATCCGCAACCCATGGCACAACCAACCTGCGTTGAGACACAGAGTGTGTTCCTGTCCTCTTCAGGAATAAGAACAGCCTCGATATAATTGTCGTCCTTGAGCTTAAAGCCGTATTTGGCCACCCCGTCTGTAGCACGTTCAATCTCTGCTATGTATGGCCAGTTAAAACTTGCCCGGTCCGCAAGGGTGTCACGCAGGTCTTTTGGCAGGTCTGTCATTTGTGAAAAATCTGTTACATGCGGTCTGTAGAGCCAGGCAAAAACCTGAATTCCGCGGTATTTTGGCAAGCCGAGTTTTACAAGAAATTCAGTCAGCTGCGACAGGGACAAATTTGTGAGATCCGTTTTATTCATTGTGGATTAAAGAGCTCTCTGGTGTTCTGCCTTGAGATGGAGCCTGCCGTTCAGGCCATCTTCAATAATCTCCAGTATCCTTTTTTTGTCCTTTGCCAGGCGTCCTGTGATGGGCAGATAATTTGAGGCATGGTTAGCCTGAAACTGTACCCGCTCAAGTGAGATCGACTTCACCAGTATTTTCAGTTCTTCAAGGAGCATACGCTGGTCAGGCAGATGGAAACAACCTGTGCGGATATCATTGTACAATGGTGTGTTTTTCAGAACCATCAAGGTCAGGGCCGCTATCTGATTTGGCTTCATTTTTGTCAGGACCCGGCCTGTTCTGCTGGCGTGGAGGGTGGATTGAGCTCGACCTGCAATACCAAGCAGGACTGTGACAGAGAGAAAAATCCCTGCTGCACGAATCATTTCCGCTGCCTGTATCATCTGCTCGGTGTTGACGCCCTTTTTGATGTTTGTGAGGGTTGGCTCATGGCCGCTCTCAAGACCCATATATACTCTGTCAAGGCCGAGCTCTTTGAGTCTTTTAAGTTCTCCAACCGTTTTCCGCAGAATATTTTTCGTGCTACCGTAGAGGTTTATTCGGTTCACCCACGGCAGATTTTTCCTGATACTGGAAAAAATCTCCTCAAGTCTGGCAGTCGGGATGATCAGGGCATCACCATCAGCAAGAAATACTCTTTTCTGGTTTTGACAATACCGGGCAGCAAATGCAATATCATCATTTATGCTTGCAGCATCCTTAATGTAAAACCGAACACCTTTGTATGCCCCACAGAACGTGCATTTATTGTGTGAACAGCCAACGGTAATCTGCAGGATAATGGAGTGGGCCTCACTGGGAGGGCGGATTATGTTTCCTTCATAGTTCACAACATTGTTACAGCAAAGCACTTAAATGTATCTAATCAACCATTGTGCTTTGCAAACTCCTCCATGAAGTGCACAAGTTTCTCGACACCCTCCCGGGGAAAGGCGTTGTAAATGGAAGCACGGCAGCCTCCTACAGAGCGATGCCCTTTAAGTCCATCAAGCGAGAGCGCTGTTGCTTCATGGACAAATTTTGCTTCAAGGTCCGGTGTGGGCAGGTTAAAAGTTATATTCATCATGGAACGGGAATCCTTCTGTGCATGCCCCTTATAAAAGCTGCTGTTATCAATGGCCTGATAGAGGAGGGCGGCTTTGTCCTGGTTCATCTTTTCAATGGCTGTCAATCCCCCGGTATTTTTCAGCCATTTCAAAACAAGCCCGATGGCATAGATGGCAAAACATGGCGGGGTGTTGAACATTGAATCCTTGTCAGCATGTGTCTTATACCGGAGCATGGTTGGGATGTTTTCCGGAGCCCTGGCAAGAAGATCTTCGCGGATTATTACCACTGTACAGCCGGCAGGCCCCATGTTCTTCTGGGCACCAGCAAAAATCAGGCCGAAACGGCTTACATCAATACGCCTTGAGAGGATATCAGAGGACATATCACAAACCATTACCTTGTCTGTCTCAGGCATGCTTTGGAACTGGGTGCCGAAAATAGTGTTGTTGGAAACAAAGTACAGGTATTCAGCCTCGGCTGGAATCATGTAATCACCGGGAGCTGGGACCCTGTCAAAATTGGTAGATTCACTGCTAAAAGCGACATCAACAGTGCCAAAAAGTTTTGCCTCCTTGATCGCCTTCTTGGCCCAGGTCCCCGTATTGAGGTAACAGGCCGTTTTCCCAGGACCGAGCAAATTCATGGGCACCATGGCAAACTGCATCGATGCACCGCCCTGCAGGAAAAGAACCTTGTAATTCTGCGGGATCGACAGCAATTCACGAAGCAGTGCTTCACATTCATCGAAAACCTGAATGAATTCCTTACTGCGATGGCTCATCTCAATGAGCCCAATGCCCTTGTCATTGAAGTTGACTATATCTTTTGCAGCCTGAATAAGTATATCATAGGGCAGGGTGGCTGGACCAGGGCTGAAATTATAGATGCGGTCAGTCATGAGAGAGTTCCTCCAAAATCTAGTTTATTTGATAAACAGGTGTTTATTTTTTTGTGAGCAGTAGGGGACATCCTTACCTGGTCAGCATTAAAGCCTACCACAATGACTGCTGGCGCAGGGCCTCGTAAAGGACGATGCCGGCGGCGTTGGCAAGATTAAGGCTTCTTATTTTCCTGTTGCTCATTGGTATTGTGTAACAGCGGTCTATATACAGCCTTATGACCTCTTCTGGCAAGCCTTTCGTCTCCTTGCCGAAAATAAGGAAATCTCCTGGTTCAAATTCGGCGCTGGTATATGGTTTACCGGTTTTCTTGGTGAAAAAATAAAGTTTCTTTTCAGCTTGGGCTGATAGGAAATTGTCGATGTTCTCCCAGTAAACAATTTTTACATATTGCCAGTAGTCAAGTCCTGCCCGTTTCAAATGTTTGTCATCGGTGCTGAACCCCAGCGGTTTTACAAGATGAAGTACAGTATCGGTGGCACCACACAACCTTGCAGTAGTTCCGGTATTCGGAGGAATTTCAGGTTCTACCAGGACAATATTGAAAGGGGGGATAGTGAACATCTATTGTGGGTTACAGGAGGGAAATCGCATGATCTTCGGACAGGGTTACATTTTTCACCTGAAGAATTTTCTCACTGGTATTGGTATTGAAAAGTTCTGCTGTTTGAGCACTTGCCTGGCGGTAAAGAGCCAATTCTTCGTCTTGCAGTACAGTTTTTGCCTGGAATTTTATGCCGAATGGATTTCTGAAAACACCGTTGTGCCGGATACGATAATCAAGGTGGGGTCCTGTTGATATGCCCGTGGAACCTACATAACCGATAATCTCTTTCTGCATGACGATGCGGTGTTTTTTGAGCCCTTTCTTATAACCGTTCAAATGTCCGTAATATGTCTTGTATCCGTTGTTATGCCGTAGGATGATTGTTTTGCCGAAGCCTCCTTTTCTGCCGATATACTCAACTTTACCCTCCGCAGTCGCCATGACCGGTGTGCCCAAGGGAGCTGCCAGGTCAATCCCGAGATGGGGCCGAACAACCCCGTCAATCGGATGCTTGCGTCTCATGGTGAAGCGTGATGTTACACGGCCAAAGGGGATCGGCGACCGGATGAACCAGGTTCCCAGCGCCTCGCCATTTTCATCAAAATAACCTGAAGGGGTATTTGCAGAAGCAAAATGATAACCTTCAAATTTGACATCTCCCTTCTGGTAGCGGGCAACAAGAATTTTACCATAGCCGGCAAAGACATCACCTTTATAATATTTCTCAACCAGAAGTTCAAATCGGTCCCCGGTTCTTGTCTCTGTATTGAAATCAATCTTGGAGGCAAAAATATCGGCAAAGGCATGGATAATTTTAGGTTCTTCTCCCAAGCCTGCAAAGGCACTGTAGAGCGACGACTCAATAACGCCTGAAATTCTTTCAATTCTGTACTCCAAAGGAACTGCCTGCCTGCTTGCCATGTAGGACCCATCGGTTGTGCGTGCCAGAATATGCGTATTCAGGAGACCCGAGGTGTAGGTTGCCCGGGTTATGGAATTGTCCTGATCCAATAGAATAGTAAAGTGGTCCCCGGGCTGCAGTACCTTGAAATCAAGGGTTTGCCCAAACCCTTTAATGATATCGGATCGTACTGAACCCACTATGCTAAGACGTTTCATTGCCTGGCTGAAACTCTCGCCATGCCTTATTTCACCAGCGATCTCAGTATGAAGGGGCTGGGATGTTTCTGTTGATGAGGTTGAAGGAGAAGTCGGGATGGGGAGTTTGCTGACAGCAGATTCTTCTTTTTCGATATTTGACGCGATAGGCGTAGCTATGGCCAAGTTGCCCATATCGCCATTGCTAAACAGCAGCAACAGGACAATTGTTATCCAGAATGTCAGACATACGGCTAAACTTGTAAGTATTTTTCCGGAGTCCACAGCTTATGTCCGTAAAGTTTGAATCAATCTTTTAAGAAAAGGAATATAAAAAAATGTACCCAAGTAAAATATACTAACTAAAAAATACTGAACTTTTGTAACAAAATCTGAATATTATTACAAGTTTGTTTTTGAAAGGCAGTATAATAGACTCATATTACATGCCGGTGGAAACGCAAACATTGTTGCTTTTTTGGCAATAAAGTTTACATTGTGCAGTTTTACGGTTTGTCAATTTAATATCTGGATCAATTATTAAATAATGGCGCTCATAGTTCAAAAATACGGTGGCACATCTGTCGGAAACCCTGAAAAAATCAAGGCCGTTGCAGAACGTGTTCTCGGTTACAGCCGTCAGGGGCACGAGATGGTTGTCGTCCTCTCTGCCATGTCTGGAGAAACCGATCGACTTATTGCTCTTGCAAATAGCGTGCAAGAGCAACCGGACACCCGAGAAATGGATGTCCTGCTGTCAAGCGGCGAACAGGTGACCGTATCTCTTTTCGCCATGGCTGTTAAGGCTGCTGGATATGATGCCATATCCTTTCTCGGCGACCAGGTAAAGATACTCACCAGCAGCATGCATACCAAAGCCAGAATCAAGAATGTTGATACGGATAAGGTAAAAGCCCATCTTGCGCAAGGCAAGATTGTTATTGTTGCAGGTTTTCAGGGCGTTGATGAGAACGGCGACATAACAACCTTGGGCCGGGGGGGATCTGATACAACTGCAGTTGCTCTTGCGGCAGCTCTAAAGGCTGACCAATGTGAAATATTCACCGATGTCGAAGGGGTCTACACGACTGATCCCAATATCTGCCCCGCTGCCCGTAAGATCGAGCGCATTTCCTATGATGAAATGCTTGAGTTAGCCAGTTTAGGCGCCAAGGTACTTGATATCAGGTCTGTCGGTTTGGCAAAACGCTACAAAGTTCCACTGCATGTTCGGTCAACTTTTGTTGAGACCGAAGGGACATGGGTGATAGAGGAGGATAAAGCAATGGAATCCATGTTGGTTTCAGGAGTTACCTACAATAAAAACGAGGCCCGGCTTACTATTTCCAGGGTGCCTGATAAACCGGGTATAGCCGCGAAAATCTTCATGCCCATTTCCGATTCCGGTATTGTGATTGACATGATCATTCAGAATACCAGGGCGGGGGATTTAACGGATATGACCTTTACAGTGCCGCGCACCGATTACAAAAAAGCACTGGGGATATTGCAAGAGGTTGCCGCAGACATCGGTGCTGAAGAAGTAAGCAGTGCCGACAATATAGCCAAGGTTTCCATTGTGGGTGTAGGCATGCGCAACCATTCAGGTATAGCATCCACGATGTTCCACGTACTGGCCAATGAGGGCATCAATATTATGATGATCAGCACATCTGAAATAAAAGTCTCTTGTGTCATTGAGGAAAAATACACGGAATTGGCAGTCAGGGCGCTGCACGATGCCTTTGCCCTTGAAAAGAAAGATATTCAGTAAAGACTGCAGGACTTGCAGAAAGATACCCCAGGAGCAGGCATAATGGCAATAATTCATTGATATTATTAAACCAGTACGCACACTGAGATTTTTTACGATTTAATAAAATTTAACTTTACACATAAATATAACATGAGTCACACAGTAGACATATACGACACGACATTGCGCGACGGCACCCAGGCTGAAAACTTCAACCTCTCTGTTGAAGACAGGATTCGCATCTGCCTGAAGCTTGACGATCTTGGTATCGATTTCATTGAAGGGGGTTGGCCCGGCTCCAATCCCAGTGCAATTGAATTCTTCAAGGCCATGCATGATCAAAGGCTCAAACATGCAAAGCTTACCGCTTTCGGCTCCACCAGGAATTTTAACAAGCCTGTTGACCAGGACCCGAACCTGCAGGCCCTGATTGCTGCAAAAACACCGGGTATCACTATTTTCGGTAAAACCTGGGACGTGCATGTCAGGGACGCCCTGCGAATCTCGCTTGAAGACAATCTCACCATCATTGTTGAGTCCCTGCAATTCCTCAAGCCCCATGTCGAGCACCTCTTTTACGATGCTGAGCATTTTTTTGACGGCTTCAAACAGAATAGGGAATATGCCCTGGCCACTCTTGATAAAGCTGTGCATGGAGGCGCGGAATGTCTGATTCTCTGCGATACCAATGGTGGTACACTGCCCAACGAAATCCCGCCGATTATCGAAGCAGTCAAAAAGCACCTTGCCGGCAATGGGTCGAGCATACCTTTGGGAGTACATGCCCACAATGACTCTGAAACAGCCGTGGGCAATTCACTCGTTGCAGTTTCAATGGGCATAACTCATGTTCAGGGGACCATGAACGGCTTTGGTGAGCGGTGCGGCAATGCCAACCTCACCTCAATCATCCCGGGCCTTGTTCTCAAGATGAAATGCCAGGTAAATGCAGGCAAAAAACTTGAGCACCTTTACGAGACGGCCCGGTTCGTCAATGAGCTCGCCAACCTGCCACATAATAAATACCAACCCTATGTAGGCAGGTCAGCGTTTGCTCATAAAGGCGGGGTGCATGTCCAGGCAGTCGAACGTAATCCCATGACTTATGAACACATTGAACCTGAAAAGGTGGGAAATGTCAGGCGCATCCTTATATCAGACCAGTCGGGCAAGAGCAACGTCCTGTTCAAAGCCAAGAAATTCGGCCTCAACCTCGACAGCAAGGATCCCGTGGTCAGCAGTATTGTCCAGGAACTTAAGGCACTGGAAAATCAGGGTTTTCAGTATGAAGGCGCCGAGGCCTCTTTTGAACTTCTGATGCGCAAGGCATTGGGTACCAAGCGCCATTACTTTGACCTAAAAGGATTCAGGGTTATCAGCCAGAAGAGCAGCATGGATGAACCATCCCAGGATGAAGCAACCATCCGCATTGTTGTGGGAAATGAAGGAGAGGTGCACACAGCCGCGCTTGGCGAAGGACCTGTCAATGCACTGGATAAGGCCTTGCGCAAGGCCTTGACTCGCTTCTACCCGAAGCTCAAGGACATGGAACTGGCCGACTATAAGGTCAGGGTTCTTGCCGGCGAGCATGGCACGGGAGCCAAGGTGCGCGTCCTTATCCAGTCTCGCGACCAGGAATCAGAATGGGGCACCGTAGGGGTTTCCTATGACATTCTTGAGGCAAGCTGGCAGGCACTGGTTGATTCCATTACCTACAAACTCATGAAGGATGAACAAAAGCAGAAATAAGGAAGAGAGCTCTCTTCATGCAGCAGATCATTTGCTTCGAAAAAGCTCTGCAGAGAATACTTTGGTCTTCCTTGCCCTGGCAATCCTTATTCTTGCGGCTAGTTTTTTTCCCAACCCTCGACAATTTCTACCGAAAAATAATGCACCGCCCCCTCCAGAGACAGCAGAAAAGTATGTCTGGCTGGCGGGCGCCCCTGAGATGCTTGAGGGACTCTATCTTTTTACTCAGGCACAGCTGGAAAACAATTTCCCAGTGATAGGTTCACTTTTGGCCGCTGGAGCAGTACAGGATGTAAATCAGGTGGTTTATGCGATTCAAACCGTTTCTGATATATCCCAACCTGTGCCCCTGCCGCCGGCAGTGGCTAACATTTTTTTTCAACCAATCCCCATAAACCGTGCCGATAAAAGCATTTTAATCTCCCTTCCTGGCATCGGCCCAGCGTTGGCAGAAAAAATCGTACAGCGAAGAAATCAACATGGTCCTTTCAGGTCCAAGGATGAACTTTTGCAGATTTCTGGAATCGGCCCTAAAAAATATGGAGCCCTGGTTGATCATATAACCCTGGATTGAATGTAGAATGAAGAATTGAAAATGGAGAATTGTATGTCTTTTCTGTGTGCTTTTGTGCTTTCCGCTCCTCTTTTAATGTTTACCATTCTGCATTTTTAATTCTACATCCTACATTTAAAGTTGCCTTTGTGCCTGAGGAGTAACCTGTTAAGCATTCCTAAACTGGTTGATATGCAAAAAAATGTGATATAATTCCTTATGCCCACCCATAAACAAAAACTCATCGTCTTATGCGGCCCTACCGCTGTTGGGAAAACCGAACTTTCCCTGCAGATTGCCGAAAGGTTTTCCTGCGAGATCGTGGGCGTTGATTCCATGCAGGTTTACAGGTATATGGATATCGGCACTGCAAAGCCAACGCTTGCTGAAAGGGCCCGTATCCCACATTATCTTATCGACATTATTGCACCGGATGATAATTATACCCTTGGCCGATTTGTTAAAGATGCCGGAGAAGCTATCCGGACAATATGCAGCCATGAAAATATTCCTCTCCTGACAGGCGGCACCGGGCTTTATTTCAGAGGATTGCTCGAAGGGGTCTTTGATGAAAATTCTTTTGCTGTAGAAGATAGCGGGGCAGGCGAGCGAGAAGAGATCAAATCAACAACGCATACTCTCCGCAAAAGACTTCATGCAGCGGGGAACGACGTCTTGCATCGCGAACTTGGAGAAGTGGACCCTGATTCTGCAGGGCGCATCCATCCCAACGACACACAACGACTCATCAGAGCTTTGGAAATATATTACTCCACCGGCATACCCTGGTCCCGACATCTGGCTGGACAAAAGAAAAAAACGTCGCCGTATCAAGTTCTCAAGATCGGTTTGACCCGGCCGCGCAAAGAACTGTATGCGCGTATTGAGCAGCGGGTCCTATACATGGCAGAACAGGGACTGTTGGCTGAAGTAAGGAAGCTCCTGGCCATGGGGTACGGTAAAGAATTAAAAACAATGCAGTCCATAGGATATCGACATATACTGAATTTCTTAAGTGGCACCTGGACCTGGGAGCAGACACTCGAAATACTTGCCCGGGATACAAGACATTATGCCAAGCGACAATACACCTGGTTTAACAGTGACCCGGAAATCATATGGCATGATGTGCGTGCGCGGGATGCAATTTTTGCGGATATTGAAAATTTCTTAACCAGAGACACACCTTAATCGCAGCAAAGAGAATAATTGGAAAAAGAAGTTATATTCATAGGGGCGGGCACCCGCGGCGCAAAACTTGTAGGCAACCAGTTTCAGCCCTATATGGATTTTCATGGCAAAACCTGTCTTGAGTATGTGGTTGAGGCTGCCATGCGAGCCAGAAGCGTTGGCGACATCTATATCTGGGGCGACAGGAAAACCCTTGAGAGAATGCTTGCCGAACACGTGAAACAATACCGCCAGTTGCTGGTTCTCGTTGAAGAGCGGGAAAATATCATGGAGAGTTTCTTCTTCACCTATCTCAAGTATCTTTCCCGTGACAACAATACCCTGAGAAGCATGGCCAGCAGCTGGGATTCAATAAAAAAAGTCAATTGGGATCAATTACGGGAATATTTTATACATGGTGACCAATGGGAAAAGCAGGTCAATGTCATTGTCAGTGATACACCGCTTTTGAGTTCATTTGAACTGGATTTTCTCATTGAAAACAAGAACCGTAATGCTGACCTGATTATTGGACGAACTGTCCGAAAGGATTACAAGGCTATTCTGGAAAGGCTCGGCGAGTTTCCGGACAGGGAAAAATCCATTAAGAACTTCTACACTTATCGTATTGACAGCATGGATGTCTCTTTGATCGTCAACAGCTTCATAGCAGGCAAGCCTCTCAAGCTGAACGAGAATATCTGGAATCTGGCAGGCAACTTCTATGAAAACAGGACTATTATTGCTGGGCGCAAAAAAAACCTGCGCAACATCAAAGGGAATCTCCTTTTTTTCAAAAGGCTCTTTTTCCCCAAACCCTTTGGGGTGGAGAGCTACAGCTATTCAGACCGGGCCAGGGCTGTTTTCTACCTGATCAATGCCTACAAGGCAATTGTTAAAAGTAAAGGCAACAGAGTTTATTATAGGGATCTGAAAAAAATTTACACATCTATCCATACACTCATAAATCTCAACTTGGAACTGGATTTAAGTCATTGTTTCGGTTCCGCCTTTGATATTGACACCGAATACGAGGCCGATTTTATTCGCCGGAATTTTTTTGCCCTGCAGAACATCTGTTACGAGTATTACAAAACTCATAATATTCCCCAGCTCTAGGCTGACTTTGTGCCCGGTAGAAATATGGATTTTCCACGCTCAGAAAAAAAATGGCTGTTACGCCAATTGCCCACCGATATAACTGAAACACAGGTAAAAAAAATTGCCCGTGACGCCGGCATTCCCGAAACCATTGTAACCCTGCTAATCCACAGGGGGATCTCTGATAAACGAAACATTAAGGATTTTCTGAATCCATCTCTCCACGAACTGCCGCGCCCTCATCTGATGAAGGGCATGAATGAGGCTGTGTCAATCCTGTTGGGAGCCTTGAAATTTCAACAACCCGTTACTGTTTTTGGCGACTTTGATGCTGACGGGGTTACAGCAACCGCTGTTCTTTCCCAATTTTTCAAAGAACTCGGAGTCCCGTCGCATTCTTATATTCCTGACCGCATGCGCGAAGGGTATGGACTCAACATTAAGGCAGTCAGGAAAATTTTTGACCATAACATGCAACAATGGGGTGAGGCCGGGGTCCTCTTGACTGCGGACTGCGGTATCAGTGATACTGATGTTGTCAGCGCGGCAAAAAACCTCGGTTTCAGGGTGATTATTACCGACCATCACAAACCACCCAATGAGCTGCCCCAGGCCGATGCCATCCTTAACCCTCTGCAGCCCGGTTGTACATTTCCCTGTAAACATTTGGCCGGGGTAGGGGTGGCATTCTACCTTATCCTTGGACTGCGCTCCGAGTTGATAACATACGGCCACTGGCCTGAGAATAAAATTCCGAATCTCAAGTTATACATGGACCTGGTGGCAATCGGCACGGTTGCTGACCAGGTCCCTGTCACTGGCTGCAATAGAATAATTGTCAAAAGCGGCCTGGAGATTCTTAACCAGGCCAACCGGGTTGGTTTACAGAAGCTGCTTGATAATGCCAAAAACTCGAACACGGACGTTACTGTTGAGGATATTGCCTTTCGCTTGGCGCCGCGCATCAATGCAATAGGTAGGATCGGGTCAGCGGGCAAGGCTGTGAAACTTATGACAACGAATTTCCCGGAAGAAGCGCAACAATTTGCCGAGGAACTTGAAGCAGCAAATAATTCCAGGAAAAGCATAGAAGCCGATATTTTTACAGAAGCCGCAAGCATGGTTTCCCCTGAAACACTCGATACTGCTCATTCTTTGGTGCTGTTTAAAAATGACTGGCACCAGGGTGTGCTTGGCATCGTTGCCAGCAGATTGAGCGATCAGTTTTACCGTCCCGTCATCCTGCTTACAGACAGTACACAGGATGATAGCGGAGAAGTACAGAAACTGGTGAAAGGCTCCGGGCGCTCCATTGAAGGCATTGATATCCACAAGGCTGTTTCGTCCTGTCAGGAAATGCTGCAACGCTTCGGCGGCCATGCCGGTGCAGTGGGGCTCACCCTGCCTGCTGACAACATTACATCCTTCAGGCATCGATTTGATGCATTCATAGGGGCACAATCCGGGAAAGACACCTTCAGCCCCAGCCTCTTGATAGATATGCAAACTACCTTAAATGAACTAGCTGACCAAAAGTTTCTAGCAGCATTTATTTCCCTGGCTCCCTTCGGGGCCGGCTTTCCTGAACCAATCTTCTGCATGCGATCACAAAAGCTTTCAAAGCCCAGGCTTGTGGGCACCAACCATCTCAGGTTCTCCATAATGGAGAATGGCAAGTCAATAAACGGCATCGGTTTTGGCTTTGGAAAGCTGGTCGCTGCATCACAGAAGGGTGTCATGGACCTGGCCTTCACATTACGCCTGAATTCTTATATGGGGCAGGAAAAATGGCAGCTGAACGTTGTTGATCTGCGGCCATCCATCGCCTGACGCGGCTTCATTCTACAAGGATCTTTAACAGGATATTTTTATTGACATGGTAGGTATTTTTACCTAATATTGTGAGGCGTCAGAGATGGCATGCTTTTTACGGAAAAGACCAACGCAGCAGAGGTCTTGATTCTCTAATGATAAAATACAGTTGCGCGTAAAAAAACCTCAAATGTTTACTGAAACCTTTTGGGTTTTTTTTTGACAATATCAAAGCATAAAAACTTGTCCGTTGATTCATACAACATTATTCCGCAGATGACTCCAACCTTCTATAGAAAGCATTTATAAATTAATGCTACAGGGGTGACAGACATGATCACAGAACAGATTATCGGACACTTTGCAGGCCAGGCAAATACATATGAAAACCTCATGGAAAAACTTGTGCCGCAATACAAGAAACAGCATGAAATAATATATGAGCTGCTGCCTGAAAATTCGGATAAGCAATTACGTATATTGGATCTTGGCTGCGGTAACGGCATTTTGTCTGAACTCGTTCTTAAAAAACTTCCCAATGCCTTTGTTGTTGGTTTTGACCTGACCCCCAAAATGCTTGAAGAATACGAAGAAAATCTCTCGGCATACCGGGGAAGATATGAACTTATGCTTGGAGATTACCGGTTTGACTCCATTGGCAGCAGCTATGATATAGTCCTTGCAGGCCTTACGCTGCAGCATCTCACCTGGGGTGAACGCAAAGATTTTTACAAGCTCATCTATTCAATCCTGAATCAAAATGGTTCTTTCATATTGAATGATATCATTATTGATGAGGACTGGGATACCCGGAAATTTCAATACAGCAGCTGGATGCAATTTATCGCTGCTAACGGTGAAGACCCTGAATTCTGGCTTGATAAACATTTGACCAAGGACTATCCAGTAACCCAGGAAGACCATTTTCAATGGCTGGAGCAGGCAGGATTTGCAAAAATGGACTGCTACTGGCGTTATCATAATTTTGCTATTAGCATGGCGATAAAATAACGCTGTTTACAGTTCTCCCACCTGAACAAATTCTTTCATAGCAGAAAAAACATATCCCAGAAGTGAATAAGTCTGGGGGAATATTTTATTCATTTGTCCCTAAGAAAATGACGCACTACATAGATCCTAAATCCCTGGGCTTGAAGCCGCGTTTAGTTGTTGAGGAAATCGATGGAAATACCCTTGCCATTGTAATAAATCGCAAGAGCAGGATAATTATGGCTGACGGCAGGAAAATCCTCGCTAATGTGGAAATAATCAAGAAAGCAAAACCAGGTTGCAAGGTTATGCTGAAAACCGCTGCGCCTTTATGCAGCAAGACCTTGCATTACCTTGCAACGCATGGGATTGACGTAATTATTTCTTAAAAGGGAAGGGCTGTTCGCAAAATTAATGTTTCTAGGTAACGGACATCGTTATGAATGCTGCAAGAAAAATTAAAAAAATCTTTAGAAGTAAGCAAACCATTGAAGGGGCCGGAGTTCATCTCAAGCGGGCTTTCGGATCCAGTGAAGTAGGACAATTCGATCCGTTTCTTCTTTTGGATGATTTTCGCTCAGAAAACCCGAATCATTACAACAAAGGATTCCCCTGGCATCCTCACCGCGGTATCGAGACAATCACCTATATTCTGCAGGGCAAAGTTGAACACGGTGACAGCCTGGGCAATAAAGGCGTCATTGATGCCGGTGATGTCCAATGGATGACCGCTGGCAGCGGTATTATTCACCAGGAGATGCCGAAAGGGGATGCAAGTGGCCGGATGGAAGGCTTTCAGCTCTGGGCTAATCTACCGGCAGCAGAAAAGATGATGTCACCGCGCTACAGGGATGTAAAATCAAATGATATCCCGGTGATAACTCTGGAGAACGACGTGCAGATAAAAATAATCTGCGGCACGGTCAACAAGATACACGGACCGGTGCAGGATATAATGATAGACCCTGAATATCTTGATATTACCGTGCCTGCGCATACTGTTTACGAACATCCAGTCAAGCCCGGGCATACTGTTTTTGCCTATGTGATTGCCGGACAGGGATATTTATGTAAGGAAAAAAAGCCGTTTATCTATGAAGCAGAAGGCGAGAACTCTTTTGATATGGAGACAGATCCTCTTGCCAGTAATGGAACTCTTATCCTGTTTGAGGACGGCAGGTCTGTGCATATAGAAACCGGGGATCCTTCGATTCGTTTTCTGCTTATCTCTGGAAAGCCGCTAAATGAGCCAATTGCCTGGCATGGGCCGATTGTCATGAATAACCAGGCAGAACTGCAGTTGGCATTTGATGAGTACCGGGCAGGCACCTTTTTGAAGAATAAGAGTAAAGCCTAGGTTCTGCCGGTTAAACGTCGGGTTTGCATGTTGGCTAATGAGACAAACCGTTGCAGAGGCCTAATCAGTAATAGTCTTTTAGTGCTGTTTTATTTCTTCCCGGCCCATGTCCCAACCCTGGCGGTAACCGTCCCGATATGCTTTTTTTAAGGCATAGTTCTTGAATTGAGTCTCCGGTTCTGCGGGGAGCCCTTTGGCCTTTTTCATACCGCTGACATACCCTTTGTCAAAAAATTCTATTTTAATTTGATCGTTGGTTTCCTTGTTGTCATGATAAATAGTTACACATCGCTTGATTAGGAGCAGGCAAAAAACAATGAGCAGCACTTGAAGCAGCCGCAAACCGAAACGGGTGTGCAAGGGGGGGATTTTTGCCTCTTTTTGTCCCATGTAAAAACCTATAAATACATGAAATTGTTGAAATATATCAATTAATATTTCTTTGAGTTATGTCATAACACCATCTAATATAATCGCTAACAGTATTATTTCTGTTCTGTATCCGGCAAAATTCTGAAAGGGATTTTGAAAGAGACAATTTATATACCAGCATCACATTATTTGGGGATTTATGTATTTCATTATTTTTGACAGTTTCAGCCCACAAAATGTTTTCTATGATCAAAAGGGTGAATTGATTCTGGAAACACTATGTCTATTAAATACGTAAATACATATATATAACAAACTATATTAAAGCTAAACCTTACTATAAATTCCGCCCGGAGCAGTTCCTGTTTCATAACCATACAGGAAATTATCAAATTCTCTATTTTTTTTTTGGCCACCAAGCAGGGGATATATTAATTTTACCAAAAGCACATATGTAACATGTTGTAATTACAATTATAATTTAATTTAACATAATATATGTTATGCGACATTACAATATTTTGCTGCTGTTTTTCTTTTGCCTGCTGACAACAACACGATAATTTCGTATATAATGGAGCGCTGCCATTATATATACATTTATTAATTCATTTTTTTGAGGAATTTTGCAATGCACAGAGAAATTTACCAGGATCCCTTGGTAAGTCGGTATACAAGCCGTGAAATGCAGGAACTTTTTTCTGAAAATACCCGGATACAAACATGGCGCCGTTGTTGGATTGCCCTTGCTGAAGCCCAAAATGAGCTTGGTCTTT
>PKTW01000135.1 GCA_002868955.1 Desulfobulbaceae bacterium | reverse complement strand
GAAAGTCCCTCAAGGTTTGCCAGCGCCATGATGTGCGGGCCGTCCTCGCGCAGCGCAGCCCGATTGTAGGAAATAATGCTGCTTTTCTTTAAAAAGGTCTCAACACCCAGGGCCGAGGAAAAACGGGCCGTGCCCATGGTTGGCAGAACATGGTTTGGTCCGGCCAGATAGTCTCCTGCAGCTTCGGGAGAGTAATTCCCCAAAAAGATGGCGCCGGCATGCTGAATGGCATGCAGCCAGGTATCAGGTTTTTCAATCATTAACTCCAAGTGCTCTGCAGCGATTTTATTTGCAAGCGTAATGGCCTCATCAAGATCATCCACAATTAAGATCACTCCGCGATTCTTCAAGGCTGTTGCGGCAATTTCCCGGCGGCTCAATGCCTGCAGCTGACGCTGGAGCTCCTGGACAACCTGCTTCCCTATTTCAGGGCTTGTTGTCACCAACATAGCCAATGCCTGGGGATCATGCTCTGCCTGTGCCAGCATATCTGCCGCAATATAAGAAGGGTGAGATGATCCATCAGCCACGATTAAAACCTCACTTGGACCGGCAATCATGTCAATGCCGACAATGCCGCTGACCTGTTGTTTTGCTTCAGCAACATACTGGTTCCCGGGGCCGACAATGACATCTACCCGGGGAATGGACCGGGTGCCATAGGCCAGGGCTGCAATGGCCCAGCAGCTTCCAACCTTGAAAACCTGGTCAATACCGATCTCGCGGGCCGCCACTAAAAGGGCAGGATGCACCTCCCCTTTTTCGTTAGGCGGGGTCACCATAATTCGCTTCTCGACCCCGGCAATACCGGCTGGAATACCGTTCATCAATACTGATGAAACCAGGGGTGTTTTACCGCCCTGGCCGCCGGGGACATAGAGCCCAGCTGCCGTCACAGGCCTTACCAGGCGTCCGGTAATCACACCATCATCACGCGTCAGGGTCCAGGATTTTTCCTGCTCCTGCTCATGAAAAAACTGCAAGCGTTCGATAGCCAGTGACAATGTTTCCATAAATGCAGCATCAACCTGTGAATGGGCCCTGACAAATTCCTCCTGCGTCACCTGCAGCTGGCTCATCTGAAAATTGGGGGCATCAAATTTCCGGGTGTATTGGAGCAGGGCATCATCACCCTTTTCCCTGACCGCGGCCAGAATTTCTGCAACCGTCTTTCTGCAGCCCGTATCTGTTTCCTGAAACCTGTCAAGCAGCTGCGCTATAATCTTCTGCCCGGCTCCGCTCGCTGATTTTGTTGGAGTTATCAACATTGCATTTACCTCGAGATTGTAAAATTTTACATTCTACATTCTACATTCTACATTTTTTATAAAGCATCTTCCTCTTTGAAGTTCTGGGCCGTAGGGTAGCGCCGTCCATAGCCGAAAGCCTTGGAGGTCACCTTTAAGCCGAGTGGTGCCTGCTTGCGTTTATATTCATTGGTCCTGATGCGTTTTACAATATCTTCCACGGTGGGGCGCTCGAAACCCATTGCCGCAATTTCGGCAACACTTTTATTCTGCTCAAGGTATGCCTGGAGAATAGGATCCAGAACTTCATAGGGCGGCAGGTCATCCTGGTCCAACTGGTTGGGTGCCAGTTCAGCTGACGGGGGTTTTGAAATAATGCGGGCCGGGATTAAATTCTTTGACCGATTTATATATTGAGCCAGTTTATAAACCAGGAGCTTGGGAACATCGGATATGACCGCCAGGCCGCCGCTCATATCACCATAGAGGGTACAGTAGCCCACGGCCATTTCCGACTTGTTTCCTGTTGACAACAAAAGAGAGCCGTATTTATTGGAAAGGGCCATGAGCAGATTGCCTCGGATTCGCGCCTGCATGTTCTGTTCCGTTATATCAACAGTTGGCCGTGCTGAGTTTTTTGATGCAGTAAAAATATGTGCCAGGCTTTCTTTAAGAGCTGAAAATACAGACGAAATTGCGATGACTTCAAATCTGCAGCCAAGATTTTCCGCCAGTTTTTTTGCATCTTCAATACTGTCAACAGATGTATAGGGGGACGGCATGGCCACCCCAAGAACATTTTCTGCCCCGAAAGCCTCGCAGGCAATAGCACAGGTCACGGCCGAATCTATGCCGCCGGAAAGACCCACAACCCCTTTGGAAAAGCCGCACTTGGCTCCATAATCCCTAACTCCCATGACCAGGGCAGTATAGACTGTTCCTGCTTCCTGAATATCCATTTCAGGAGCATCGGGTGTTGATTCTTCAGCATGGAGCTCCAGGATGTGCCGCCCATGCACATCTCCCTGCCAGGTTCCGGTATCCACAACAACCATATCCTCTCTGAATCGTTCCGCCCGTGCAATTATTTT